>JALHUF010000422.1 GCA_022866195.1 Terriglobia bacterium | reverse complement strand
GGGATCTTCTCTTTTTACATCCCTGAGTTCTTGCCTAAAGTGGTTCTTGCCTTCCGCCGATGCTGACCTGCGGGGAGTGCGAACGCCGGGCCCAAGGCCCCTGAGGTGAGAACCCAAGCACCGCGCCGCAGTGGGCCCGGGAGGAGACAGCCACACTATGTGGACAACTCCAACCAGGCGGGAGAGGACGGAATGGCACAAGAACCGGAGTCCCAGGCTGAACGGCTACGGCAGGACATGCGGGCTTTGGATGGCCGAGACCTCCAGCTTTGGTCCATCGGCCTTCTAGTCACTCTCGTCATGGCCGCGGGCTTCGTTGCCCTGGTCTGGCCCAACATTATGTGGAACCTCGGAAGCGTACGGCTGGACGGCCGCTACGTCCCCCAGCTCATCTTCGGCTTTATCACGCTCACCGCGCTTTTCAATATCTACCAGCTTCAGCAGCGGCGGGTTCTCCGGAACACCCGCGATGAGTTGGTGCGCCAGATCCTGCGGGGCGAAGCAGTAGAGAGGCTTTCCTTGATGGACCCCTTGACCGAAACCTTCAACCGACGGTACCTGGAGCAAATCCTTCCCAAGGAAGTGAGCCGTGCCGACCGGCGAGGGAGCAGTCTGGCGCTGGTGATGATTGACGTGGATGGTTTCAAGTCGGTGAACACCCGGTTCGGACACCTCGTGGGGGATAAGGTCCTGACCGAGGTTGCCCAGCTGCTCAAGAAGGTATTCCGCGCCTCGGACACCGTGATTCGTTACGGGGGTGACGAGTTCCTGGTTCTCATGGGGGATACGACCGAACAGGAAGCCGGGGCCGCCGTCGTACGGCTCCAGGTGCAAGTGGATAGATGGAACCTCAAGAGCACTGCCGCGGGTTACAAAATGGGACTCAGTTGCGGCACGGGGGTGTACGTGAAAGGGGCGAATGCCTCGGAAGCGCTTGAACTCGCCGACAACCGGATGTACGGCGAGAAACTGCAAAAATCTCCCGCCTAGCGTCGTCTTTGCTCTGCCCAGGCTGTTTGCTTCTCCCTTTCCCGGGCCTTATAATGTTTTGTTTGTGCCTTCGGTGACGGGGCTCGCTGAGGCGCTTCTGCTCGGGCAGAAAGCAGAGCATCCGGGCATTCTTCAGAGACAGCGCGGAGGAACCTTTGGAGAAGAGCGAGCGGCGGGGCATCTCCGCTCCCGCGTTCGAGGGCCGCTCCGCGCAGCGGCGCGCAGAGGGCGGGATGATCGAGCCACGTCCCACGGACATGCCTGTTTCGAAAACGGGTGACCCGGCGGCCCAGCCCGAGAACGGAGTCCCTTCCGAGGTGTTCCCCTCCTTGCCCAGCCGTGATGCGGTGGTGGTGCGCGGGGCGCGCGTCCACAACCTGAAGAACATCGACTGTGAGATTCCCCACAACCGATTGACGGTGGTGACCGGGGTTTCGGGCTCCGGCAAGTCAAGCTTGGCGTTCGACACGATATACGCCGAGGGTCAACGCCGCTACATCGAGTCGCTCTCCGCGTATGCCCGTCAATTTCTGGAGCGGATGGAGAAGCCGGATGTGGACGAGGTGGAAGGCATTGCGCCGGCCGTGGCCATTCGCCAGAAGAATGCCACGCGCAACCCGCGTTCCACCGTGGGCACCGCCACCGAAATCTACGACTACCTGCGGCTGCTCTATGCGCGGATTGGCGTCACTTTCTGCCCCTGCTGCGGCGAGGTCGTGCGCAAAGACCACGTGGATGAGATTGCCCGCCGCGTGCTGGCGCTTGAACCGGGTCGCCGGTTCTACGTCCTTTTTCAGATCAATCCCGCCGTCACGGCCGAGAGGGTGGAGAAGGGAAGCCCTCGGGGCCGCGGCGGCACAGGCGGCGTCCGTGCCAAACCCAGTGCAAGCGCAAGTCGGGAAGCCCTGCGGACTGCCGCTCGGGTCTCTCTCGGGACTACTGAACCCTCTCCGGCCCGCGCGCCCGTCCCCCCTGACGAGTCCCTCAAGTCGCGCCTTTTTTCGCTTCGCCAGAGCGGCTTCAATCGTCTCTACCAGGACGGGAGAGTCTTCGAGTTCTCGACCCCGGAATCGCTGCTGGAAGTAGATTTCTCGAGGCCCGTTTACATTCTGGTTGACCGGCTGGCCATCAGCCCCGACATCCGGCAGCGCTTGATTGATTCGGTGGAGCTTTGTTACCGCGAGGGTGGGGAAGCCATCTTGGAGTTTGTTGCCGCAAGTGCCGGCGGCGCGTCCGAACGACTGGTGTTCAACGAACGTTTTGAGTGCAAGCGGTGTGAGACCGTGTTTCAAGAACCTGAGCCGCGTCTTTTTTCTTTCAACAACCCTTACGGGGCCTGCCCCCGCTGCCAGGGCTTTGGGAACACGATTGACTTTGACCTGGATTTGGTGATTCCCGACAAAAACAAGACTCTGGCCGAAGGGGCCATCGAACCCTGGACCAAGCCCCGCTACCGGACCTTCCCCCACGAGCTGAAACGGCTAGCCCGGTTGCGCGGCGTGCCCCTGGACGTGCCCTACCACCGGCTCACGGGCGAGCAACGCCGGTGGGTGCTTGAGGGCGACGACGAGTTTGAGGGCGTGCGCGGGTTCTTTGCCTACCTGGAACGCAAGAAGTACAAGCTGCACGTGCGGGTGTTTCTCAGCCGCTACCGCGGCTACGCGCTGTGCCCCGAATGCCAGGGAGGCCGCCTGCGCCGCGAGACGTTGAACGTCCGCATCCAGGGCAAGTCCATCACCGACGTGTGCCGGATGTCTATCCAGGAGGCTTACCGGTTCTTCAACGAGCTGCGTTTGCCGCCCTTCCAGGCGGCGGTGGCGGACAAGGTGCTGGAAGAGATCCGCTCGCGTCTAAGGTATCTCTACAAGGTGGGACTGGAATACTTGACGCTTGACCGTCTGGCCTCGACGCTTTCGGGGGGCGAAGCGCAGCGCATCCAGTTGGCTACTTCTCTAGGCTCGAACCTCGTGGGCGCGCTTTACGTCCTGGACGAGCCGTCCATTGGCCTTCACCCGCGCGACACGGGGCGGTTGATTGAGATCTTGGAGCGCCTGCGCGACCTCGGGAACACCATCTTGGTGGTCGAGCACGATCCGGTGATGATGCGCCACGCGGACAGAATCCTGGACCTGGGGCCGGGCGCGGGGGAGCACGGGGGACGGGTGGTCTTTGAGGGCGATCTGGCGGGCTTGGAAGCCGCCGCGCACTCGCTGACCGGGCGTTATCTCTCCGGAGAGCTGCAGATTCCGCTCCCCAGCGGACGCCGCGCGCCGGGAAAGAGTTGGCTGCGCATCCGCGGAGCGCGCCAACACAACTTGAAATCGATTGACGTCGACATTCCTCTGGGCCTCCTGGTGTGCATCGCCGGGGTGTCAGGCTCGGGGAAGTCCACGCTGGTCCACGACGTCCTTTTTAACGCGATGATTTCCCGCCGGGGGAGGGCGGCCCCGCGGGCCGAGTATGACCGGATCGAAGGCGATAACCTCTTGGTTGACGTGATCTTGGTTGACCAATCTCCCCTGGGCCGCACCCCGCGCTCCAACCCCGTCACTTACATCAAAGCCTTTGATGCCGTGCGCGAGGTTTTCGCGTCCACGCCCGAGGCTCGCAAGCACGGCTACACACCCGGCTACTTCTCCTTCAACATCCCCGGTGGACGTTGCGAGACCTGCCAGGGCGACGGCACGGTGACGGTGGAAATGCAGTTTCTGGCGGATGTGGAACTGGTTTGCGAGGAATGCCGCGGGCGCCGCTTCAAGCCTGGTGTCCTCGAAGTCCGCTACAGGGGCAAGAGCATTTACGATGTCCTGCAGATGACGGTGAAGGAAGCTCTGAGCTTCTTCGCGAGTGTGCCGAAGGTGACGAATAAGATCCGCGTGCTGGAAGAGATCGGCCTGGGGTATCTGCGGCTGGGGCAGTCAGCCACAACCCTGTCCGGCGGGGAAGCTCAGCGCGTACGACTGGCCGCGCACCTGGCGCATCAAACCAGCGAAAACACTCTCTTCATCTTTGACGAGCCGACCACGGGCCTGCACTTTGATGATATCAATAAACTCCTGGCGGCCTTCCGTAAGCTGATTGAGGCGGGAGGAAGCGTGCTCATCATCGAGCACAATCTCGATGTGCTGAAGACGGCCGACTGGATTATTGATCTCGGCCCGGAGGGCGGCGACGATGGCGGATATGTAGTGGCGGCCGGCCGGCCCGAAAATGTGGTCAAGCACCCTCGATCTCATACCGGCAAGTATCTGGCGCCCTACCTTGCGAACCACGGAGGTTCGGTTGGCCTCAGCCGCAAGGACAGCTAGCCTCGTGGGTACGGCGCAGCGGCATCCAGCCTGGCGGTTGGCGCTGGCTCTCGCTTCGCTTCTTGTTGGCTTGTTCTTGCCATTTCCCGCGGGGGCCGTTCAAGCTGCGTCTCCTCGTCAACGCTCTGATGTGTCGCTGTTGCTGCGCTCTGCCAGCGAGGCTTTGACCCGAGGAGATTTGCCCGCCGCGGTCAAAGCCCTGAAATCAGTCGTCCAAATTGAGCCGGATATGGCGGCGGCATGGTTCAATCTGGCTTACGCTTACTCGGGCCTGCACCAGGACGAGGAGGCGGTCCGAGCCTACCAGAAGACGCTGGAGCTTCAGCCGGACCTTTTCGAGGCTCGCTTGAACTTGGGGATCCTGCTGATTCAGATGAACCGTGTTTCGGACTCGCTGCCGCATCTCGAGAAAGCGGTGGCGCTGAAGCCTGAGCACGCGCGGGCCCATCTCTAGTACGGCCGCGCCCTCAGCCTCGCGGAGCAGTGGGATGCCGCGGAGAAGCAGTTGCAGGAAGCGCTGCGTCTGGATCCGGCCCTCGCTATTGCGGCTTTCGATTTGGGTCAGCTTTATCTTGGAAGGAAACATTATCCCGAGGCGTTGGCGGCTTTTCAGAAAGCCGCGGAGCTGGATCCCAAGCTTGCGCCGGCGCGGCTCGGATGCGCGCTCGCCCTGGAAGGCCTTGGTCAACTGGCAGAAGCTTTGGCGCACTTTGAGCAATACCTGGCCGCCAAGCCCGAAGACCTTGAGACGCGGTTTCATGCGGCGCGGCTTTACCTCCAGCAGGGGAAGAGCGAACAGGCCCTCGAGAACTTGCAGGCCGTTTATCGCGCCAATCCTCAACTCCCCGGCGTGGCGGCGGCACTGGGTGATGTTTGTGCGCTGCTGAAGAGATTCGGAGAATCTGAGAAGTTCTACCGGGAGGCCCTGGCGGCCAAGCCGGGCGAACCCGACCTTCATCGCGCCCTGGGGCAGACGCTGCTCGATCAGGAGAAATTCGCTGAAGCTGAGGCCGCGTTTCGCGCCAGCCTGAGACTCGATGCCAAAAGCCAGGAGGCGCTGAAGGGGCTTGCCACCAGCCTTTATCTCCAGAAGCGCTACGGGGAGGCTATCCCACTCATCGAGAACCTGGTGCGAGCGAGCGAGGCTCCCGCTGGCCTGTTCTTTGTGCTCGCCACCTGTTACGACGATCTTCACGATCAGCCCAAAGCCCTCCAAGCCTACGAACGGTTCCTGGAATTGTCGCACGAGCAGAGTCCGGACCAGGAATGGCAGGCGCGCCAGCGCGTGAAACTCCTCCGTCGCGAATTGCGGAAGTAGCTATAATGAATCCGAACCATATGGTTATTGGCGCACGCGCGGTGGCGACTGTCCTGGCGCTGTTCGTCCTCGTCGGGCTTGCCGGAGGCGCTTCTCCGGGGCGCCGGCAGGATAACGAAGCGCGTCTGCGGGCCCGCCTCGAGCGGGAGCAGAACCCGGTGAAGCGCGCGAAACTGGAAATCCGTCTGGGGCGAGTGAAGCTTCTTCAAGCCGTGGACGCCTTCGACAAGCGGGACACACCGGAATGCCACCGGCTCCTGGCTGCTTATCTGGAGCGCATGAGGGGTGCCTGGGCGACGCTCAAGGGTTCCGGCCGGCAAGCCTGGCGGCATCCTCAGGGCTTCAAGGAGCTGGACATCGCGCTGCGCGAGGATGCGCGCTTCCTCGGAGACTTCGCCCATCGTGTTCCCTATCACGAGCGCGCTCCCATGGAAAAGGTGGCGCAGGAAGTGGAGCATCTGCGCAGCGAAGTGCTCAGAGCGCTGTTCCCCTCCGAGCGTCCCCGCAAGAAAGCCGGCGGGTTCGAGCGCCGGGTCAGGCCGGATCCTTCCCTGGGAGGTCAGGGATGAGCCTGACGGGCCGCACGGCCGCGCTTGCGCTGGTCTTGCTCTTGGCGCCCAATCCGTGGCTCAGGGCGCAAACCGGGGCCACCCTCAGCGAGGCGGAAGAGACCAGGGTCCGCGAAGCGCAAGATCCGGGGGAGCGCATCGTGGTCTACCTCGACTTCCTGCAAGCGCGCCTGGATCGCTTTGAGGCTTACCGGAAAAAGCCGGCCAGCGGTCCTTACGACTACGGCGCCTACCTCGACGACG
>JALHUF010000421.1 GCA_022866195.1 Terriglobia bacterium | reverse complement strand
CTGACTCTTCCTGCCAAAGACCTGGGACGCTACACCCAGGGCGAGAAGACCGTCTTTCCTCTCACGCTTTCCGAGGAGGAGATGCGCGGGAAGAAAGGCGCTACCTTCGTCTTCGCACTTCGCACTCTGACGTGGGGTTTCCGACACCGGCCGGTGGAGAGCGAACTCTCCAACACCGTCTACGTTACCTTCCTGGATGTCTCCGAACCCGTGAAGGACCTCCAGGTGCGCGCCACCGAGCAGGCCGTCGCCCTGAGTTGGTCTCCCCCCGCGCAGAGTGCGAGTGGCCAGCCGGTTTCGAATCTTTCCGGATATCGCGTTTACCGGAGCCGAACGGGAAAACCCGGCTCCTTCCAGTTGCTGGGCGAAACCCGCAGCTCGACCTACGGCGATCCGAACTTCAGGTTTGACCAGACTTACTTCTACAAGGTGGCCGCCGTCTCGAGAGAAGCCGGTCAAGTTGCCGAGAGCGAAGACTCGCCGGTGGTGGAAATCACGCCGCACGATACCTTTCCCCCCGACGCTCCCACGGGCCTGAGCGCCATTTACGCGGCGGAGGCGGTGGAACTAGTCTGGACGGCCAACGCGGAACCCGACTTGGCGGGCTACCACGTTTACCGGCACGAACAAGATGGCCCATCGCAGAAGCTCAACCCCGAGCTGGTAAGAACACCGATTTTTCGCGACACGGCGGTCGAAGCGGGGCACAAGTACATCTATCAGGTGACGGCGCTCGACCTCTCGGGCAATGAAAGTGTCCCCTCCGAAGAAGTCACCGTGGAGACGCGCTGAAGGCCGCCAACTCGCGCTGCTTGCTGCCTTCTCGCGTCCGGCCCGTCGCGGGGTGGTATAATTCCGCGCACTGTCGTGGGGACATTGATAAAAGGAGCGAAGAGTGAAATTCTTCCTGGATACCGCCAATCTGGATGAAATCCGCGAAGCTGCCAGCCTAGGCGTGCTGGACGGCGTGACGACCAATCCCTCCTTAATCGCCAAAGAGGGCGCCAAGTTCAAGGAGCGGATTGTGGAGATCTGCGAGATTGTGCAGGGGCCGGTAAGTGCCGAAGTGACGGCCACCGACACGGAAGGCATGTGCAGCCAAGGGCGCGAGCTGGCGCAACTGCACCGCTGGGTGGTGGTGAAGGTCCCCATCATCAAGGCGGGCCTGAAGGCGATCAAGCGCTTGGCGGGCGAAGGCGTGAAGGTAAACGCCACGCTCTGTTTCTCACCTTCCCAGGCGCTGCTGGTGGCCAAGGCGGGAGCCACGTACGTCAGCCCGTTCCTCGGCCGGCTCGACGATATCTCGCACGTGGGCATGGACCTGATTCGCGATATCGTGACGATTTATCGCAATTATTCATTCCAGACCCAGGTGCTGGCCGCGTCCTTGCGGCATCCGCTGCACATCGTAGATGCCGCTAAGGCGGGAGCCGACATCGCTACCATGCCCTACAAGGTCTTTGAGCAGTTGCTCAAGCATCCCTTGACCGACAAGGGGCTCGAGCAGTTTCTGAAGGATTGGGAGAAAGCAAGGGTCCAGTGACGTCTGTGATACGCCTCACCCTGGCTCTGGCAGCGGGCGCCACGGCGGCCGGACTGGGAGCTTGGGTCATCGCCCGCCATCGATATCGGCGGCGGAAGAGCCCGGAAGAAATTGAACGGCAACGCCGTTTGGATGTGAACCGACGCGGGCGGATTGCGGTCGGCCGCGTCGTGGACTTGGTAGAGCCAGCCAGCGCGGCCGCGCAGGGACGCCTGGTCCTTTACACCTACGAAGTCGCTGGCGTCACCTACGAGGCGGCGCAGGATATTTCGGCGCTGCCGAGTCTGGCTGCCACCGCGCACCAGCTAGCCGGGCAGACGGTCAGCGTCAAGTACGAGCCCCAAAGGCCGGCGAACTCGATCATTGCGTGCGAAGAATGGAGCGGCATCAAGTAAATTGAGTCATTGAATCATTGACTCATGGCGTGATTGCCTGCACCTTCTTCAATGAATCAATGGCTCAATGAAACAATGATGCAATCCCGATGACTTTGCAGGAAAAACTCGATGAGCTCCGCCGGCGGAACGCGCGGGCGGAAGCCGGCGGCGGCGAGGAGCGTCGCGCCCGAGAGCACGCCGAAGGAAAACTTTCCGCGCGCGAGCGCATGGAGCTGCTTTTCGACGAGGGCACGTTCGAAGAAATCGACAAGCTGGTCGAGCACCGCTGCCAGAATTTTGGCATGGCCGAGCAGCGCATTCCCGGTGACGGCGTGGTGAGCGGCTACGGCCGCATCAATGGCCGCCCCACCTACGCTTTCGCCCAGGACTTCACCGTCTTCGGCGGCTCGCTGAGCGAAGCCAACGCCGCCAAGATCTGCAAGGTGATGGACTTGGCCCTGAAGGTGGGCGTGCCGCTGGTGGGTTTGAACGATTCGGGAGGCGCCCG
>JALHUF010000420.1 GCA_022866195.1 Terriglobia bacterium | reverse complement strand
TATTCACTGCACACACTGCGGGGCCGCGTCGAAGGTGGACGACGCGAAGATCCCGGCCACGTCATTTCGCATTCGCTGCCACAGCTGTCAGCAAGTGGTGACGGTTGAACCACTCAAGGCCGCCGCCTCCGCTCTACCCACCGTGGCCGCGGCAGCCGTCGAGCCTGCGCCACCTCCGGCAGAGGCGAAGCCGGCGCCAGCCGCAGCAAGCTCTCCCCCCGTCGCCCCGCAGGCAGAAAGGGCTGCGACCGTGCCGGAACCCTTGCCTCCCCGCACTCACTACCTGCAGAAGATCGATCTGTTTAGCGCTCTCTCCTATGAGGAATGCCTGCTGGTCGAGAGCAAACTGAAACGGCGCGAGTTTCCGCCCAACATGGTCGTGGTGAAGGAAGGCGGGCCGGGCGACTCGATGTTCTTCATCAATGGCGGGTCGGTGGAAGTCCGCAAGAAAGACCCCAACACGGGAATTGAGTTTCTGCTGACCGAGCTGAAGGGGGGCGCCTGCTTTGGAGAAATGTCCTTGCTGACCGGCAAGCCGCGGACGGCGACGGTCAGGACGCTGGAGCCCACCTTGTGCAGCGCGCTGGAAAGCAGCGACTTCGAAGAGATAATCCGCGCCCATCCCAAAGTCGCCTTGACGCTCAGCCGCGTCCTGGCCCAGCGCCTGGAGGAATCGAACGAGCAGACCGGTCTGGAATACGTCAACCTGCGCCGGCTGCGATTTGATGCGCGCGTCCTGGGTTTACTGCCCCAGCAGATGCTGTTGCAGCACAAAATCATCCCCGCCGGGTTTGCCAACAACCGCCTTACGCTGGCCATGGTGAACCCCAACAACTTGATTGCCCTTGACGACGTGCGGCGCATCATCAAGGGCGTCATCATTGAGCCCGTGGTGACTTCCGAGGACGATTTCAAGCGCTTCATGAGCACCACTTATGTGGAGCTCCTGAAGAAGGAGGAAGAGCAGAAAGCGCGCGCCAAGGAACAGGCCTTGGCGCTGATGAAGAGCACGGCAGGCGAGAAGGTCGCGGCCGAGGCGGCGAAGGCGCTGGCCCAAAGCGATACTATGGAAGGAATCCTCGAATCCCTCCAAAGCGAGGCCCTGAAGTCCATCGAGGTGGACGAAGGCCAGCAGGCCGCGGAAAGCGTCACCGACCTCTCCCGCTCCGCCGAAGACGCGCCCATCATTCGTATGGCCAACAGCATCCTGGCCCTGGCCATCAAGAAGGCAGCCAGCGACATCCACATCGAACCGCAGGAGAAGGAAGTGGCCGTGCGCTTCCGGATCGATGGCGTGCTCCAGCAGGTCCAGGTGCTGCCCAAGAAGGTCCAGATGGGTCTGATTTCCCGCTTCAAGATTCTGTCGAAGCTCGATATCGCGGAGAAGCGGTTGCCCCAGGACGGCCGCATCAGCGTGCGCATGGAGGACCGCCCCATCGACTTCCGCGTTTCGACCATCCCCTCGAAGTGGGGCGAGAAGATCTGCATGCGCATCCTCGACAAGTCGAACACGCTATTGGGCCTCGACAGGTTGATTCTCCACCAGGAAACGCTCGCCCTGGTGCGCGATATGATTGCCCAGCCCTACGGCATCATCTACGTCACCGGGCCCACCGGTTCCGGCAAGACGACGACTTTGTACAGCGGGCTTGCCGAACTCAACGATCCCGATGTGAATATCTCCACCGCCGAGGACCCCATCGAGTACGACCTGCCGCGCATCAACCAGGTGCAGGCCCACAAGGAGATCGGCCTCGATTTTGCCCGCATCCTCCGCGCCTTCCTGCGGCAGGACCCCGACATCATCCTGGTGGGGGAGACGCGCGACAAGGAGACCGCCAAGATCGCTGTGGAGGCAGCGCTGACGGGCCACTTGGTCTTCACCACCCTCCACACTAACGACGCCACCGGAGCCTTCACCCGCCTGGGTGAAATGGGCATCGAGCCCTTCCTGATGTCCAGTTCCACCATCGGGGTCATCGCCCAGCGCTTGACCCGGCGGCTTTGCCAGTCCTGCAAGGAGTCTTACCAACCGGATGAGCTGTCCCTGAAGTACATGGGCATTCCTGCTGACCGGCAGCTCACTTTCTACCGGCAGAAGGGTTGCGATAACTGCTCCTTCACCGGCTACAAGGGCCGCGTGGGCGTGTATGAAGTGTTGCGGATGAACGCGGAGTTGCGGCGGCTGGTAACCCAGGGCGGTAAGTCCGAGGAGATCGCTCACTTGGGCGTTCTGAATGGCATGATGACGCTGAAGGAGTACTCTGTGTGGCTGCTGGAAAATGGCTGGACCACGATGGACGAAATCCTGCAAGTGGTCGCGGTACAGGACTAGCGCCGCAAATTCCTTGACCTGAGCTGCGGTTTGGGTATGCTTGGCCCGTCCCGGCGAGCCGGGATGGGCCTTTCAGTCTATGGCCTACTTCTTGGGCATCGACGGCGGGGGAACGCGCACCACGGCATGGCTGGCGGACGCGAGCGGACGCCTTCTGGCTCGGTCTGTGACCGGCCCCACCAATCCCCTTAAAGTGGGATTCGCCGCCTCGGAGCGGGAACTTCTGCGCGCCGCCCGCGCCGCTCTGCGGCAAGCGCGCCTGAAGCCTGTGGTGACGGGGCCCGCGGGCTCTCGGCCCGTGCCGACCTTGGAGGCTATCTGTGTGGGCCTGGCAGGTGTGGACCGGCCGCCGGTTTATCGCCGGCTGTTCGCTTGGCTGCGAAGAGCGGTGCCGGCGCGTTTTCACCTGCTAACGTCCGATGCAGCCATCGCCCTGCGCGCGGCCATCGGGGACTCCCCAGGCGTCATCGTCGTTTCCGGGACGGGCTCCATCGCTTACGGGCGCGACGATCGCGGGCGGGTTTTGCGTTCGGGCGGTTGGGGCGTCCCCTTTGACGACGCGGGCTCGGGATATGACCTCGGGTACAAGGCCATCGTGGCCGCCCTGCGTGATTATGATGGCCGGGGGCCGTATACCCAACTCTCGGCGAAGGTTCGTCAGGCCCTCAAGCTTCCCGATATCACCCTGGTAGTTTTGAAGACCCTCACTCCGCAGGAGATCGCCGGGCTTTTCCCTCTGGTGCTGGAAGCGGCGCGCCGGCGAGATTCCGTAGCCCAGCGGTTGTGCGAAGAAGCGGGACGCGATCTGGCAGATTTAGCTGTCGCTCTCCTGAAGCGCCTGGGGTGGCTGCGGCGCGTGGTTCCTGTCGTGTGCGCCGGAGGGGTCTTCCACGCCAGCACGCGGATTCGCCGCAGCTTCGCGCGCCACTTGCGCCGCCACGCTCCGGCCGCGCGCGTCCTGCTCCTGCGCCACCCTCCGGTCGAAGGCGCCTTGGCGCTGGCCCGCGACCTCACCGTTCCCGGCAAAACGTAGCGCCCGGCCTCGCTAAGCCACCGCGTACACGTCCAGAGTCTGTGGGGGCTGAGATGTGAGGGACGCGACGGCTGCCTGTTCCAGCGTGTCGCCAGGCTGACGGAGCTCCGCTGCGCGGCAACCGGAGCAGCGGCGATTCAAGTTCAGTTTCGGGAAATGCAGTGCGGACGAGCTGGGCCCACCGGTGTCGGCTCACATGCTTTTCACGGGCCCCATCGCTTGGCGCATAGCACGGAACGCTTCCGTGTCGGTCGTCTTATCCGAGAAGTCCCCCTGGGGGTATTGCCGCTGGACTTGGACCGTCAGGAAGCTTCCGCGCAGAACGTTCGACTCGTGGCTGGACCAAACCGCGCTCGTGGAGCGGCCTCCGTGCCGCTCAATGAGGATTTCAGAAAGCCGGGCGGCCTGGCGCGGGTCGTACCCATGCTCGATCAGGCTCTGCATTGCGATCCGGTCAGCCTGGTTCTCCAGGCGACGGCTATACCCGTTCCATATCCAGAGTAAGCCCAGGTCTCTCAGGAAATAGGCCAGATCATCGATATAGGCACTGGCCACTGCGGCAGCAATAACCAGCAGCACGCGCTTGGTGCGGGTGTCATGGACTTGGCGCCAACTATGGGCCTGGGTGATGTGGGCGATCTCATGGCTAAGCACGAAGGCGAGCTGCGCTTCGTTGTCGAGCGCGCCCAGCAGGCCCGTGTTCACCAAGATTGCCCCGTCGGGCAGAGCGCTGGCATTAATCTCTCCATTCTCGATAACGTAAAAGCGGAATTCCACACCCTGGCTGGAAAAGTCGCTCGTGAACTTCGGCAGGCACCAACTTCTCCCCCAGCGCCGAGACGTAATCTTGCACTTCCGGCACGGGGAAAAGCTTTAACCTCCCAATCACGTCCTTTTTCTTCTGGAACTCCAGGATGTCAATGCTGGTCTGGGAGTCCTTTGTGCGGGCCAGCTTTATGCCCTGGGCAATCTCGTAGGCGTCGGACGGGGGAGCCGATCCGAGCTCCAGCTCCGTGGCGGCAATCGTGCCGTCGGGGCGCCGCACACCCCGATAGCGGACCAGGCGTCCCGCCAGCTCTTCGCCGACCTGCCACTGGCCACCCGTCACCCGAACAGCGGACTGGCCGCCCTGGGAGTCCGCGGCCTTGGTGTTATCGTCCAGCACCACCACTTCCCCGTCGACGCGCATTTGGAGTGCCGTGCCCGCGCCTGTCCCCTGGCCCTTGGGGACCTCTTCCAGGAACGCGCTCTCATTGATCTGTTTGTCAAACTGGTCCCAGTCGCATTTGATTTTCTCGGCCGCAAACTGGTGCTTCCCCTTCCAGGTGCCCTCGACTTCGATTAGGGTCCCCGGGGTCAGGTCCTGAAGCGTCAGTTGTCTTCCTGACGGAGCGTCTTGCACCTCCAGGCGCGTGTCGGGGCGGAGCTGAACGACGTCCTGCAATATCTTGAGATCCGCCTCGGGTGTCTTCGCCGTGATGTACCCGCGGAGCTTCACCCGCGGCGCGGCAAAGCAGGGAACGAAGGCCGCCGCCAGAAGGGCGAGCGTCATAACTGCCTTAGTGGTCTTTCCCAGCATGGTGTCCCTCCTCGGCGCCCCGGAGGAAAAAGCTGCGCAAAAGCGATCCATCGATCGGACTTACAGGGCACGCCTTTGGTGCGGATTCTATCACAAATTGCCCTTGTGGTGGTTCTCGCCTGCCTCTATAATCTCGCTCCGTCGAGGTCAGAGACTGTTAGGATCGGACAGCTCATGAGAGGAGGAAAGGCTATGAGGCCGAAGCTTGTGGCTATCGCTTTGGTGGGATTGCTGTCGGTTATGCCCGCCTGGGCCAAGAAGGGTGAGGCTAAGTTCAAGTCCATGGAAGTGCGACACTTCTCGCGCGTCGAAGGGGTGGAAATTCCTCCCGAGTTTCCTGACTTCCTCTACGCCGCCGTGCGGGAGGAGTTGGAGAAGTCAGGTTTGTTCAAAGAAATGACCGGCGAAAACGAAGTGGTCGATCCGGCAGACGCTCCGCAATCGTTCATCTTGGACGGTAGCATCCTGGAATATGGGAAGGGGAGCGTGGCGAAAGCGGTGATTATTGGTTTCGGCGTCGGGAGGAGGAGTCTCCGCATCAAGCTGACGGTTCACCGGCGGAGCGACAACCAGACTGTCTTAGACGAGGAGTTGAAGGTGCGGTCGCCCGCGCAGTGGAAGCCCGCGGTGCTCGCCAAGTCTGTGGCCAAGAAGATCGCGGGCGAGATCAAGAGAGGCTTGAAGTGAGGAGTTTTCCGTGAGGCCAAGCCGGCGGTCCTTGCCGGCTTGGCTCAGCTTCCTTCCCGACCTTCCCACTCGGCTCAACTCTGCGGCACGGAGGCGCTGAGACTTTCAATTGCCTCACGCAGCTTGACGCCGCGCAGGAAATTGCGCAGGGCGGTGGTGAGGCACTCTTCCAGACTGGCCTGCGCCCTTTTCAGAATGTTCTTTTTCCTGAGCGCCGCCTGCTCGATGGAAGTCCCGAGCGCGGGCACTTCCTGAGACTTACCCGTGGCGCGTGATTTCACCACCACGTTCATGTCCAGCTTGGTAAAGATCTCAAAGCCTGAGCCCTCCGCCAAGCCGAACTGGAACAGATAAACAGTGAGCAGGAAGTCGGCGGAAGCTTCGTCGGGAGCCAGCATCCCGGGGGCCCGCAGCGAATCCTCCAGAGCCTGCCGAACCACGACCGTGCGGTCGCGGTCAAAGAAAATGCCACCCCGTCCTTCGCTAACCAGCATGGGGCGTGGGTCGCCCGTGCGGTCGATCACGTTCACCACCAAGAACTTGAGAGGACGGGGAAAAGTCTGGGGTTTGACTGGCTCCGGCAACTTGAGGCTGATGGTGTTCTCTGGAGTCTGCTTGGGTTCGGTCTTACCCTGAAGGATAAGGGGGTTCAGAAAGAGGAGCATCCCAAGTCCCACCATCAGGATGAAGAAGCGAGAACGCGCCATAGTTAATCTACCTCGGCCGTAGGATGGCCCCAGCCTAATGCCTTCCCGGCGGCAAGTCAACCGTCGCCTACCGCGCGGTTGCCCCGCCTCTTGAGCACGGAACCCGGCTGCCGCTGGTGGACGCAGAATCGGCCCCCCGCTTGCGGGGGGAACCATCCTTGTTTATGATGGCGGCTTCGGGCTTCTCGGGGGATTCCATGTCCTTGATGATGGAAGAAATCTTCGACCAGCCGCGGACCTTGCGGCGGACGTTCAAGGCCGAGCGCGAGCACGCGCAGTCGTTCAAGGAATTCGCGCGCCAGAAAGATTTCCGCCTCATCGTGCTCGTGGCCCGCGGCACTTCCGACAATGCCGCGCTTTTCGGGCGCTATCTGC
>JALHUF010000419.1 GCA_022866195.1 Terriglobia bacterium | reverse complement strand
GGCCACTTCGTCCTCGGTGGCGGCGTTTACCGTGATCTTCTTGACGATCACCGAGTGCCCAGAGACCGCCGTGGCAACATTCTTGGTCTTGATCTTGTTTTCAGAAAAGATCTTCTCGATAGCGTTGGATACCGAAAAGGAATCCATGATGGCGCCGTCCACCACCGTGTCCTGGCCCAGGTTTTCGATCCCCAGGTTCAGGAGCTCATAGGCGCTTCCCTTCTTGCGGAGCTCGACCACCTTGACCGAGCTCGAACCGATGTCCAAGCCAACCAACCCCTTCGGTTTTCCAAATCCAAACATGGGCCATGCTCCCTACCGCACGTCCGCGCGCAGCCTTCGCCCCGTGCGCGCTTCGCGTTGCGTGCTCTGTTTCTCCATCCAAGGATCCAGGACCGTCTTCTTGAACTTCCAGCGGTTCCCGAGCTTAAAGGCCGGAATCCTCTCCTCGTAGACATATTTGTACAGGGTCTCGCGCGAAACCCCCAGGTATTCGGACGCCTCACGGATGTCCATGACCTCGCGAATCTCTACCATGATGCCAGCCTTCAGAACATGCTTTCTCGGTTGCCGAACTCGATATCAGCCAATCATCGCCTGACCCCAGGAAATGGGGTCCTTGCCCTTGCTTGTACGCCCCCGATAGGGGAATGTCAAGCTTTTTTTTGGGTATCTTAGGGTTTTTTATCGAAATCGCCTACCGAATCGGGGAGATTTGCCCCATATCCTACAAGCTGTTGGGGTGTCCCGGCACATCACTACTGCATTTTGGCATGCGGCAGCCTCGGCCGGGGGCCTTCCCGCCTACCCCACCGGGAGTTGCCCTACGGGAATGGGCGCCCGGTACTCCCAGTCCGCCGTGGCGCTGGTCTTATAGCGGAACAGCTTGCAGACCTTGCAGAGCTGCGCCACGGCATAAGGGCTTTGCTGGTCTTGCCATTGATGGTGGCAAGTTCCCGCAAGCGGCTTTTTCTGCTCCGGCTCTGGCAGTTTACGGCTCATGAATAATCCATCCGGGGCAACTTGTCCTGCGGTTACTGGTTTGCCGCACCCAGCTCGCGAATCCAAATGTTCCGGTAGCGAACCGGGTGGCTGTGATCCTGAAGCAGGAGGGGCAGCTTTTCCCGGTGCGCCCGGTAGGGAGGTCGTTGCTTGTGCGCGGTCGGGCCGCTGAGTTCGACATTATCTTGAACCAGCACGCCATTGTGCACGACGGTGACGCGCGCGCGGCGCAGGAGCTGGCCATCCGCGGCGAAACGCGGCCCGTGGAAGATAATGTCGTGGGTCTGCCACTGGCCGGGTGGCCGCACAGCGTTGACCAGCGGGGGGTACTGCCCGTAAACGGCCGCCGCCTGTCCGTCCGCGTAAGTCTCGTTGTTGTACGAGTCGAGCACCTGCACCTCGTACAGACCCATCAAGTAGACCCCGCTATTGCCCCGATCCTGGTCCTTGCCCCTGGGCGGGTCGGGGGCGGCCCACTCCACGTGCAACTGACAGTCACCGAAAGCTTGCCTGGTCTGGATATCACCACTCCCTGCGACCACTTCGAAACAACCGTTCTCCACCTTCCACTTCGCCGGCTCACCCTTGGGCGTCTGCCACTGAGAGAGGTCCTTGCCATCGAATAGCACGATAGCATCAGAGGGAGGACGGCCCGGCTGGTCCTGAGTGCTCGCCGTCCCAGGTGTGATGATCGGTGGCCGTGGCCGATTCACATCGTGGATTCCCCACTTGCTATCAACCTGCCCAGCCAAGCTTGAAGCGGCCATGCCTACAACCAACGCCACGGCAGCCAGGAGCCTGCTGGCGGTCTCCGTACGATTTCGCATTGTCCTTCTCCTCTTGCCCGCGTCGGTGTTCCTCCGCGGAACACAGGTTCGCGCGCACCGCGTGTAGCAGAGGCGAAAGTGTACGTCCGTACCCTCGACCATGTCCAGCGGTCTGAGGTTTGAGCCAGCAGTTGACAGTTGGCCGCATAGGGGTTCAGACTTTTTCCGTTCGTTGTCGTCCGCACGCCACCAAGCGTTTCCGGGGGCCTCGTGGAGATGAGCACACGCCGCGCCGGTGAAAAGAGCCCAATCACCCGAAGCATCCAGGTCGTTGCCCTGCTCACGGTGCTCGGGGCGGCGAGCGCGCTGCGCGGAGAGCAAGAGGGGTTGCTGGCCGAGGGCACCAGAGCGCTCTACCGGGGCGATCCCGTTGCCGCTGGCGCCCTGGCGAGAAAATACCTCAAAACCCATCCGGGAGCCTCTGCGGGCCTCGTACTTCTGGCGCGGGCCGAAGTGGCCCAGGGAAAGCATCTATCCGCCTACCAGGAACTCCGGAAAGTCTTGCGCGCGGAACCCAAGAGTATCGATGCGCTTTATCTTCTGGGCCGGGTCTGCCTGCTCCTCTCGCAGGCGGAGCACCAAGCGCTCTACGCCCTTGCCCCTGACTCAGCGCGCGTTCACCAGCTTCTGGCAGAGTCGTATCAGGTCCAGCACAACCGTGCCAAGGCGGAGGAGGAATACCTGGCGGCCTCAAGGGCTGACCCCCGCTCGGTGGAGGTCCTGAACGCTCTGGGTGAATTAAAACGGACCCAGTTCCACTTTGATGAGGCTCTCGCGTACTATTCGCAAGCCGCGCAGATTGAACCGCGCAACTACGACAGCGCCTACGGGCTGGGCGTGTGCTATCTCTACCAGGAGGACATCACCCGGGCCACCCGGGAGTTCCGGCGGGCGCTGGCGCTTGACCCGGACTCCGCCCCCGCCCGTCTGGCCCTGGGGGATGCCCTGCTGCGCGCCGGGCAGACCACTGAGGCGGTGGCTGAGTTGCAGGCTGCCGCGGCTCTCCGACCTGACATGCGGCAGGCCTACACCTTGCTCGCCCGCGCCTACCGCCGGTTGGGACAGTTGCAGGAGGCGGAGGAAGCCCGGAAGAAATCCGATGAACTAACGCAAAAGGAACGGGCTTTTCGTGAGGAGGATTTCTCGACGGACGGCTTGGGCACGGCTGAGGTCCCGCCAAGTCCCGAGGCGAACCCGCCCGTCGGCCCTGAGCAATGAGACCTGCTGTGAACGCGGAGGGAACATCCAGGACAGCTCGACTCCACCGGCCCGCGGTCTGCGTTTGCGCGTGCGGCGCGGCCGTGTTGCTCTTACTGGCGGGCAGGCCGGCCAGGGCGCAGCAGGCTGCGTCATTGCCAGCTTCGCTCGAGCGCTTGTTTATGGAGGGTGTGCAGGCGCAAAAGACCGGAGAGCTGGAGGTGGCCGAAAAGCTCTTTCTTGAGGTGCTGCGCCGGGGTGGCAAGGCCGCATTCGTTTACAGCAACTTGGGGATCGTGTACCAAATGCGAGGGGATCATTCACAGGCCATCGCCCAGTTTCGCGAAGCCGCCCGCTTGCAGCCGAACTATGCGGCGCCCCGCATTCTGATGGGTGCGAGCCTGCTGGCCCTGGGGAAAGTGGCCGAGGCGACCCCGCAGCTCGAGCGTGCCGTGAAGCTTCAGCCCCGTGAGCCGTTGGCCCGCCAGCAGTTGGCCAAAGCTTACGAGCGCGCGGGCAACTTCCCCGGCCTGGCGGACCAGCTCCGGGCTCTGCGGGAGATTACACCGCAGGAGCCGGAATACGCCTACCAACTTGGGAGAGCTTACCTGCAGCTCGCAGGCTGGTGTGTCCGGGAAATGGCGCGGGTCAATGGCCGCGCCGCCCGCGTCTATCAGGCCCGCGCGGAGAATTACCGGGTACTGGGTCAGCTCGAACGGGCCGTCCTGGTCTTTCAGCGCGCAGCCCTGGCGGACCCGAAATTGCCGGATATTCACCTGGCTCTGGCGGAGATCTACCTGGAGCAAGGGAAACACGATGCGGCCCGCCAGGAAGTCGAGCAGGAACTGGCCATCGTTCCGGAGAGTGTCGCCGCCCTGGCGCTGAAAAAGAGGCTCGAAGCTGCTGGAACACGACCTAAATGAAAACAAGCCTGCCAGCCTTCTTGAGGCACGAATGAAGCGCGCCTGGGCGAGAATTGGGCTCGTGATACTGCTGGCGCTCGTAGCGCGGAGCGGAGCGGCAGGCCAAACGCTCCAAGACATTCCCACGCCCCTCACGAGCCCGACCGGAGTTACGCGCTTGCCGCTCGATCCCGAGCGCCGCGCTACTCTGGAGCAAGCCCTGAAAACGCGCGACTACGCGGCCGCCGAAAAGCTACTGGCCGCGGAGATCGAACAGAAACCCAACTCGCCGGAATTGCTGAAGTTCCTGGCGAGGGTGTTCTTCGACGACGGGAAGTACCTCAACACTGCGGTGGCCCTGAAGAAAGCCGAAGCGCTGGGCCCACTCGATGATTCGAGCCGTTTCAGGCTGGCCATGGCCTATATCAAGCTCAATCACCGGGATTGGGCTCGCCCCGAACTCGCGCAGCTCGCGAAGTCGGATCTCCAGAACGCGCTTTATCCTTACTGGCTGGGACGGCTGGATTACGACGCGATGCAATTCACTTCCGCCGTTTCTCACTTCCAGAAAGCCCTTGCACTCGACCCGAGCTACATGAAGACTTACGACAACCTGGGCCTGTGTTACGAGGCTCTGGGCAAATACGATCAAGCCATCAAGACTTACCAGGAAGCGATTCGCTTGAACCGCGAAAAACCGCTGAGTTCAGCCTGGCCCCCTCTGAACCTGGGCACCCTGCTCATCAAGCTGGGCCGGTTGGAAGAAGCTGAGGCCGCCCTGAAGGAATCCTTGCGCTACGATGCGCGCTTCCCCCAGGCACACTACGAGTTGGGCCTGCTTCTGGAAAAGCAGAAGAAGGATGCTGAGGCTCTGGCCGCGCTGCGCCAGGCAACGACCCTCAATCCCAGCTACGTTGAACCATATTACGCGCTGGGAAGAATCTACAAGCGGCGGGGCGAGGTGAAGAACGCCGAAGCAGCCTGGGCCACTTTCCACAAACTAAAGCGAGAGACCCCTAAAATCCGCCCTCACTGATACCCGCGCTTCCTCCCCTGCCAATCCCAGCGGGTGCCCGGCAAAGCAAACCCGGAGGCAGAAGCTTGCGCTTGGCCCGATATTCCGCGGGAAACAACCGCTCGCGCGCCGCTTGGGCGGTGGGGCGCCGCTATCGCGCGGGCGCTCCGTAGCAGCATCCCATGATATCCTAGGGCTTTCGGGTATCACATAAGTCATTGACTTGATTCCGTACCCAAGCGGCCGGGTCTTTCCCCATCGAGAGGGAAGCCGGGAAGATGCCAAATCGGCGGGCAGGCACAACCCACCTTCATTCTTTGGAGAGAAGGGTCACACAAGAATGAACAACACGACAGACAAACAGTCTTCCGAGCTCGAAGCGATTGAAACCCGGGAATGGCAGGAGTCGCTGAACTACGTGTTGGAGCGCGGCGGGCCCGAGCGCGTCGCGCGTCTCCTGCACGAACTGGGCGTTCACGCCCAACAGGCGGGCGTCAAATTGCCCTTCACGGCCAATACGCCCTACATCAACACCATCTCGGCTGAAAAGCAGCTTCCCTTCCCCGGCAGCCGCGAGATCGAACGGCGCATCAAGAGCCTGATCCGCTGGAACGCCATGGCCATGGTGGTGCGAGCCAACCGCGAGGAAAGCGGCATCGGGGGGCACATTTCCACATATGCCTCAGCCGCGACCCTATATGAAGTCGGGTTCAATCATTTCTTTCGGGCCAGGGGAGACAGTCAGGAGGGCGATATTGTTTATCTCCAGGGCCACGCGTCGCCCGGGATTTACGCGCGCGCCTTTCTGGAGGGCCGCCTGTCAGTCGAGCAACTGGAGAACTTCCGGCGGGAATTGAAACCCGGCGGCGGGCTCTCATCCTATCCTCATCCCTGGTTGATGCCCAATTTCTGGGAGTTTCCCACCGTCTCCATGGGCTTGAGCCCCATCATGGCCATCTACCAGGCGCGCTTCAACCGCTATCTGGAGGACCGCGGCCTCAAGAAGCTCTCTGACGCCAAGGTCTGGGCCTTCGTGGGAGACGGCGAGACGGATGAGCCAGAAACGCTCGGCGCCATTACCCTGGCCGCCCGCGAGAAGCTGGATAACCTGATCTTCGTTGTCAACTGCAACTTGCAGAGGCTCGACGGTCCGGTCCGTGGCAACGGCAGCATCGTGCAAGAACTGGAAGCGATCTTCCGCGGCGCCGGTTGGAACGTCATCAAGGTCCTCTGGGGTGACGATTGGGATCCTCTGCTCGCCAAGGATGACGAAGGGCTGCTCGTGAAGCGCATGGGAGAGGTTGTGGACGGGGAGTATCAGAAGTATTCCGTCGAGCCGGGAAGCTATGTGCGCCAGCATTTCTTCGGCGCTCACCCGCGCTTGCTGGAGATGGTGAAGCATTTCGCCGACGAACAACTCCGCAAGCTGCGCCGGGGCGGGCACGACCCCGAGAAGGTTTATAACGCCTATAAGGCCGCCGTGGAGCACCAAGGCTCGCCCACAGTCATCCTGGCCAGAACCATCAAAGGCTACGGGCTCGGTGAAGCCGGCGAAGGCAAGAACATTACCCACCAACAGAAGAAAATGAACGAGGAGGAACTCCGAGAGTTTCGCAGCCGCTTCGGAATACCCATCTCCGACGAAGAGGTGGCCAAAGCGCCCTTCTACAGGCCCCCGGACGACAGCCCGGAGATCAAGTACCTGCACGAGCGCCGGCGGTCGTTGGGGGGCTATGTGCCGGCGCGCGCTCCCAAATGCCAAAAGCTGGAAGTTGATCTCGGAGAAGCCTTCGAGGAGTTCTACAAGGGCACCGAGGGCCGCGAAGCCTCCACCACCATGGCCTTTGTGCGGATGCTTTCCAAGCTCCTGCGCCACGAAGAAATCGGAAAGCTTATAGTGCCCATCGTCCCCGATGAGGCGCGCACCTTTGGCATGGAGGCCCTGTTCCGGCAAGTGGGAATCTATTCGCACCCCGGGCAGCTCTACGAGCCCGTCGATCGAGACACCTTGCTTTACTACAAGGAGGCCAGGGACGGACAGATTCTGGAAGAAGGGATCACCGAAGCCGGCGCCATAGCCTCGTTCATCGCCGCCGGCACCGCCTGCCTCACCCACAGTATCAACACCATCCCCTTCTTCATCTTCTACTCCATGTTCGGCCTCCAGCGCGTCGGCGACCTGATTTGGGCCGCGGCCGATTCGCGCTGCCGGGGATTCCTTCTGGGCGGGACTTCCGGGCGCACCACCTTGGCCGGCGAAGGTCTCCAGCATCAGGATGGAAACAGCCATCTGCTGGCCTACACGGTTCCCAACCTGATGGCTTACGACCCGGCCTTCGCTTACGAGATTGCGGTCATCATCCAGGAAGGCATCCGGCGCATGTATGCCGAGGGGGAAAGCATCTTTTACTACCTCACGCTGATGAACGAGCCCTACCTGATGCCTGCCATGCCGGAAGGTGTGGCGGAGGGCATCCTCAAGGGCCTGTACCGACTGAAGGCGGCGGAGAACAAGAAGGCGCAACTGCGCGCACAGCTTTTCGGCAGCGGAGCTATCCTGAACGAAGCGCTGAGGGCGCAGAAGTTGCTCGGGGAAAAGTACGGCGTCGCCGCCGATGTGTGGAGCATCACCAGCTACAAGGAGCTGTATCGCGACGGGCACGCAGTGGAACGCTGGAACCGGCTTCATCCGCTGGAGCCCCCGCGAGTCCCTTACGTCACCTCCTGTTTGAAGGACGCGTTGGGGGTCTGCGTGGCGGCTTCCGATTACGTGAAGGCGCTGCCGGATTCCGTCTCCCGCTGGTTCCCACGACCGCTGGTATCGTTGGGCACGGACGGGTTCGGTCGGAGTGATTCACGCCGCGCCCTGC
Organism: Terriglobia bacterium; assembly: GCA_022866195.1. Taxonomy (GTDB): domain Bacteria; phylum Acidobacteriota; class Terriglobia; order UBA7540; family UBA7540; genus JALHUF01. Next base: position 3,468 of record JALHUF010000419.1, on the reverse strand, counting down.
GCGACTTCTTCGAGGTTGACGCCCGACACATCACGCTGGCCACCCTGGCCGCGCTGCGGCAAGAGAAGAAGCTCAAACCCGAGGTCGTTCAAAAGGCCCTGCAAGACCTGGAGATTAGCCCAGAGAAGGTTAATCCCATGTTCGCTTAAAGGAAGCCTCCGCCATGGCGACTGAATTCAGACTGCCGGAACTGGGCGAGAACGTGGAATCAGGTGACGTGTTGAAGGTTCTGGTTTCAGTAGGTGACATCATCGCACCGAACCAGTCGGTGCTGGAACTCGAAACCGACAAGGCCACGATCGAAGTCCCCTCGCCGCTCGCCGGAACGGTGAAGGCAGTCCACGTCAAGGAAGGCGAAAAACTGAAGGTGGGAGGCCTGATCCTGACCATCGAGGAAGGCGCCGCCGCGTTGGCCGAGACGAAAGCGCCGCGCGCGGAGGAGATGAGCGCGAAAGCCAAGGAGCCGGTTGTCGCCGTGGAAGAGAAGGCAGCGGCAGCCGCGCCACCGAAAATCGAGAAGAAAGTGGAAAAGGCGCCCGAAGTCCGGCCGGAGCCGACCCGCGCGTTGCCGCCCGCCGCAGGAATCGAAATTACTCCGCGCGCCCCGACGCCTGCCGCGGCGCCGACTCCTCGAGAGGCCGCACCCGCTTCGCCCTCCGTCCGCCGCCTGGCGCGGGAACTGGACGTGGACATCAACGATGTCGCAGGTTCAGGCCCGGGCGGCCGCATTTCCGAGGAGGATGTGAAAGCCTACGTGCGCGCGACGCTGAGCCGGCCGGAAGGCCCGGGGCCCACTATGGCAGCGCCCGTAGTTCGGTTACCTGATTTCACGAGGTGGGGAGAAGTTGAGCGCAAGCCGATGCGGGCCGTGCGCCGCAAGACGGCGGAGCATCTGAGCTACGCTTGGTCAACCATCCCCCATGTGACGCACTCCGATAAGGCAGATATCACGGAGTTGGAGCAATTGCGAAAACGTCATGAAAGCAAGGCCGAAGCCGCAGGCACAAAACTGACTGTGACCGCGATCGCGGTGAAGGTTGTGGCCGCGGCGCTGAAGATGTTCCCGCAATTTGCTTCCAGCATAGACATGGCGCGGGAGGAGTTGATCTACAAGAAGTATTGCCACATTGGCGTGGCGGTGGACACCGATCGCGGCCTGCTGGTCCCCGTCCTGCGTGATGCCGATAAAAAGAACCTCTGGGAAATCTCCACCGAACTGGCCCAACTGGCGGAAAAAGCTCGGAGCAGGAAAATTGCGCTGGAGGAGATGGAAGGCGGGGTGTTCACGATCTCCAATCTGGGGGGAATCGGTGGCACGCATTTCTCGCCCATCGTGAACTCTCCAGAAGTTGCCATCCTGGGCATCGCGCGGGCGCGGATGGAACCGGTGTTTCTCCACGGCATGTTTCAGCCGCGGCTGATGCTCCCCCTTTCCCTTTCCTACGATCACCGGGTAATCGACGGCGCCGACGCCGCCCGCTTCTTGCGCTGGGTGGCGGAAGCCCTGGAGCAACCTTCTCGGCTGCTTCCGGAAGGATGAAATACAAGTAGCGTAACTCCTGCCTCCGAGAGTTGCGGCTTTCCTGTGGTTTACTGTTGCGGAATTGGGCCCGCGCGACGCCTCGGTAAATCCCACGAAAAAGCCGCGGGGCGACCTTACGGCGGGAGGTTCATGCGGCGCAGGAGGGATTGGAAGCGCGGGGTGTTGTGCAGGCTATCGAAAATCTGGTATACATCGACATAGGGCATGTTGGGATCGCGCACCTCGAAACCTTTCTCCAGCCATTCGAGGGCTTGGGCTTTTTCCCCGGCCATCACATACAGCGACGCAACGTCAGTAGGGACCACATAGGTCTTGCGAGCGCGCGCTGCCAGTATGTCCGCCGCGCGCCTCATCACGCCCCGGTAGCCCGATTGCGCGTACCCCTGCGTCAAGGCTTCTTCCATTTCACGGTCCCCGGCATAATACGCTTTCATTTCTGCCAAAGACTCTTCATACATGGCCTTACGGAAGAGGTAACCTGAGAGACTCCAGTGCGCGAAGAACGGAACCCCTGGAGACGTTCTGAGCGCCTTGCGGATCTGTACGATGGCCTCATCATACCGGTCTGCGGACTCCAAGTCCGAAACATACCAGACCTGGAACAAGGCGGTGAACGGGTCCAACTCCAGGGCTCGCTGAATCTGCGCCATCGCTTCCTCCGGGCGTTTCATGATCATCAGGTAATGCGAGTAAAGTGCCCGGGCATCCGGAAAGTTGGGATTGAGTTCGATGGCCCTCTTGAACTCCACATCGGCGCCAGCCCAGTCCCATTCGTAGAGGTAGTTAACACTAGCCAACGACGAATGAGCTTGCGCGAGTGTGCTATCCAACTCTACGGCCTTCAGAGCGGCTGCCTTCGCCTTCGGACCCGCCTCACGCGGTGCCGTGTACCCCACCTGCTGGCGTCCAATCCAGACCAGGGCCACACCCGAATGGGCCGGTGCGTAATTCGGGTCTTTCTTCAGCGCCAGCTCGAAGTATTCGAGCGCAGCCTCGATGTCCTGTGGGGAAAATCTGTACCAGGACTGCATGCCCTTGAGATAAGCCTCATACGCTTCGGGATTGACCGGGCGGGCGCGCGTCAGCTGGGCGCGCTCGGTGGGCGTGAGGGCCGCGCGGACTTTCTCAGCAATCACGCTTGCGATTTCGCCCTGCAAGGCCAGCACGCCGCGCAGGTCGCGCTGGTAGCTCTCCGCCCACAGGTGTTGGTCCGTGGAGGCCTGAATGAGCTGCGCGGTGATGCGCACTTGTCCGCCCTCGCGCAGCACCGAACCTTCGATGATCGCGTCCACGTTCAATTCCTTGGCGATCTGCGGCAAAGGCTTCTTGGTGCCCTTGTACTGCATCATCGAGGTCCGCGAAATGACTTTCAGGGCGCTGATCTTCGCCAGGTTCGTAATCAGCTCTTCGGTCATGCCGTCGGCGAAATAGTCTTGTTCGGGGTCACCGGACAGGTTTTCGAGAGGCAGCACGGCCAGCGACCGAATTCGCGGCGCCCCGCCCGAGAGCCGCGTTCGAAGCCGCTCGAAATTCAGCGCCGCCAGAACGGCAAAGACTGCCGCCAGCGCCGCCACCAGCACCAGCCAGCGCCGACGCGACAACGCATACTTCCAAGCGGGCCAGGCCGGAAGGGCGACACCTGACTGAACGGCTTCCAGCGCTGCCCGCACTTCGCTGCCCTGTTGGTAGCGCTGCCCGGGCTCCTTGGCCAAGCAACGCTCGATCACTGCCGCCAACTGAGTGGGCACTGCCGGAGGCAGCGGCGGCGGCACCTGGTTGAGAATCGCCGAGCTCAGCTCGAAGCTCGTCTGGCCCTGGAAAGGCCGCGCGCCCGCCACCATCTCACAGAGCACCACACCCAGCGCCCACACGTCGCTGCGCGCGTCGGCCGGCTGGCCGCGTAACTGCTCGGGCGCCATGTAGGG
>JALHUF010000418.1 GCA_022866195.1 Terriglobia bacterium | reverse complement strand
TCGTGTCGTGCTGCCCACACTGCACGACGATGTTCGATAAGGACTACCGGCAAATCAACGCCTACGCGAAACTCGATGTGAAGGTAGTGCACCACACAGAACTCCTTGTGCAACTCCTGCCGCGTCTCCCCATCAAACCCGCGCTGGCGAGGGCAACCTACCATGACCCTTGTTACCTGGCGCGGGGACGCGGCATCACCGCTGCACCAAGGAGCATCCTTCGCTCCTGCGGGGTCTCGGCAAAGGAAGCCACGCACCACGGCCAGAACACGCAATGCTGCGGAGCCGGCGGTGCCCAGCTTTTTGTCGCAGACGACCAGCGGAGTCAGGGCAGAGGAAGAGTGAACCAACTTCGCTTCGCCGGGCTCATCGCCACCAAGGTATCCACCGTGGCTGTGGCTTGCCCGCACTGCCACACTATGCTTCGCGACGCAGCAAACCACATCAACCGTGATGACGTCGAGATCCTTGACCTCGCGGAAATCGTTGCAAAGCGCATCCCGCCGAAGTCGGATGCCGGTTGACGGAAGAGAATATGGCTGGGCACGCAAGGGATCGGAGTATGGCTATGTGGGTGAAGCCGGGGCCCCTTATTGCCCGCCCTTACCAGATAATCCATTGGGTCCCGCCGAGGGCAGAGGAGGCTCGCGCGACGACGGGCTGTAGAAGAACAGAAGGCCGTGGGCAGAAGGCAGCCGGGAAGCAGACTGAGCTTGCTTTGGTCACGGCCCCCGCCGGAAGGCATGTTCTGGGTGCGCCCCTCATTCCTAGGCCGCGTCTCCTTGGGGATTGCTCCTATGCTATAAGCAGCGTGTAGGCGGATACCCGCTATGGCTGACTCGCAGGAAAAATCTACGGCTGCGCACGACGAACAGCAGGCTGCTCGTGCGCCGGAAGGCGGCGTAGCCCTCCAGGAGAACCTGCGCACCTTCACTCTCTGGCAGCGCCTGCAAATTTTTCTCGCCAGTTGGATCGGCTATCTGGCTGTCCTGCTCATCGGCCGCACGCTGCGCTTAGAAGTATATGGCTGGGAAAACTGGGAGGCAGCGCGAAAAACCGGCAAGGGGCTGATCTACACCTTCTGGCACCGCGAAATCTTCCCTGCCACCTGGTTCTGGCGAAGGCGCGGCATTGTGGTGATGACCAGCCAGAATTTCGACGGGGAGTATATTGCGCGCATCATCCAGCGGCACGGCTTCGGCGCGGCGCGCGGCTCAAGCTCGCGGGGTGCCTACCGGGCCCTCGGTGAGATGGTTCGCTGCCTGCGGCACGGCGCGGACACTGCCTTTACGATCGACGGCCCGCGGGGGCCCCGGTTCGTCGCCAAGCCGGGTGCGGTCCTGCTGGCGAAAGCCACCGGCGCCGCGATCCTGTGCTTTCACATCGCCCTGCGCAAGGCCTATGTCTTCCGCAAGACGTGGGACCAGACGCAGATTCCCTGTCCTTTCGGCCGCGCGGCAGTGTTCATCGCTCCGCCCATCCTGGTTTCGCCGGAAGCTAACGAGGAAGAGCAAACCCGCAAGCATCAGGAAGTCCAGGCAGCGCTGGACCAGCTTCGGGAACGCGGCGAGGCGTGGGCTGGGAGTGCCTGAACAACGAAACTCGAAATCCAAAACCCGTGGCCCGAAACGGCGCGCACGAATAGCCGGCTGCCGTGCTGTTCGGGTTGAGCCTACCGTGCTTCGACGATGCGCTGGAGTTGCGGGAAGAGCGCGGCGACTTGCGCGCGCGTATCCTCCTCGCTGCCTGAACAACCGATGACGTAGTCGGCCCGGCGGCGTTTCTCCTCGCTGGGCATCTGCGCGGCGATGCGCCGCTCGGCTTCCTCACGCGTCACGCGCGCCTTGGCCATGAGCCGCTCCAGCTGCTGTTCGGGCCGGCACCAAGCCACCAGGATTTTCGTGAAGCGTTTTTCGATTCCGGCCTCGTAAATCAGCGCGGCATCCACCAGCACGACGGCGTGAGGCGCCAGGATGTGGAAGCTGACGGCGAGTTCCTCGATGCGTTCGATAATGCGCGGGTGAAGGATGGCACTAAGCTGGCGAAGCTTTTCGCCATCGGCAAAAACGACGGATCCCAGACGCCGGCGATCGATTTCCCCGTAAGAGTCGAGGATCTCCGAGCCGAAGCGGCTGACAATTTCCTTGTAAGCAGGAAGCGGGGCGCGGCTCAACTCGTGCGCGAGCCGGTCCGCATCAATGATCTTGGCGCCGAGGTCCTCGAACATGCGGGCCACGGTGCTCTTGCCGCAGGCCACACCACCCGTCAGCCCGAAGTAGCAGCCTGTATCAACCATGCGAAAGGTGAAAATCGGATCGTGAAACCGGGGATTCGCCGTTTCCGTTCCGCTCGATTTCCGAATTCTAATTTTTCCAGTTTCCTGTCACCCGCTAGGATTGGGTTAAGGCTTGCGCCCGCATCCCGCGGCGCGCCCTCGCCGCCTGCACCGTGTTCACCATCAGCATGGTGATGGTGAGCGGACCCACGCCGCCGGGTACGGGCGTGTAGGCACCGGCCTTCTCGCGCACATCCTCGGGCTGCACATCGCCGACCAGCACCGAGCCTTTGGCCGCAAGCTTCTGCAGCGCCTCGGTCGGGTCGCGGAAGACGCGGCGGACTTCCTCCTCCGTCTTAAGCACGTTCTGGCCCACGTCGATCACCACCGCGCCCGGCTTGATGAAATCCCCCGTCACATAAGCAGCCTTGCCCATCGCCGCCACCAGAATATCCCCTTCGCGTGCCACCGCCGGCAGGTCGCGAGTGCGGGAGTGGCAGATGGTGATGGTGGCGTGGTTGTGCATGAGCAGCATCGCCGTGGGTTTGCCAACAATATCGCTGCGGCCCACGACCACCGCGCGAGCCCCCTTCATCTCCACCCCGCTGCGCTTGATGATTTCGATGACTCCTGCCGGCGTGCAAGGCACCAGTCCCGGCCGTCCGCTCACCAGGTAACCAATGTTAACAGGATGGAACCCGTCCACGTCCTTGGCGGGATCAACGGCCTCCAAAACCTTCTTTGTGTCCACCTGCGGGGGCAAGGGAAGCTGGATGAGAATGCCATCGACCTCGTCTCGATGGTTGAGCTTGTCCACCAAGTCGAGAAGTTGCTCTGTGGTGGTGGAGGCCGGCCATTCGATCTTCTCGCTGAACAGTCCCAGCGACTCGCACGTCTTCACCTTGCTGCGGACGTAGATCTGGGAGGCGGGGTTGTCACCGACCAGCACCGCCGTCAGACCGGGGTTGATGCCTCCCTTCCGTAAATCTTCGATTTCCTTCTGGAGATCTTTCAGGATTTCGTCACGAATCTTATTGCCGTCCAGGATGCGTCCGCTCACAGACGGTCTCCTTAAAGGGATTAGGCGCACGGAGTTTAACACACCTGCCGGATTCCAGAAATGGGTGAGACGAAGGCGAGGACGAAGGGACACTGTGTCGCGCGCGAGCATCAGCCGCGACATTGTCTGCCGCCTACAGCCCCTTCTTCCCGCCAGCAGCCCCGCTGGGTAACCGGTGAGGGTGGCTGCGCTCAGGCGCCGGAGACAAGACGCGAGAACGGCAGTGCCATGAGGGGGTTGAGGCCGGGTTCGCGTTTGGAAGCCCAGGGGCTTTCGTCTATAATGCGTCGAGGGCCCTGGTTAGTAGAGGGGTCTGTGGCCTTCAGCGAGCCAAAAAGCAGTGAAGGTTGCCCGACCCTGAAATTGTCCGGGTGGTGAACCATGGCTGATCCGATTGCCGCTCCCGAGACGGAGAAGCGAGTGATCTACAGCATCACGGAGATCATGAAGTTCCTGCCGCACCGCTACCCGTTCTTGTTTGTGGATCGGATCATCGAGCTCGAGCCGGAGAAGCGGATCGTGGGCTTGAAGAATGTCACGGTCAACGAGCAGTTCTTCCAGGGGCATTTCCCCGGAGCGCCCGTGATGCCGGGCGTGCTGATCATTGAGGCCATGGCGCAGGTGGCGGGGGTGCTGATTTATCGCGACCTGCCGGACAGAGAGAAGAAGCTGATCTACTTCACCGGCATTGAGAATGCTAAGTTTCGCCGGCCGGTTGTTCCTGGAGATCAACTACGGATCGAAATGGAGTTGCTGAACCGGCGCAGCAATTTCGGCAAGATGCAGGGGCGGGCCACGGTGGACGGAAAACTGGTCGCCGAGGCCATCGTGCTGTTTGCGATTGCAGACCACCCAGGTTATTCAGGCCCATGAAAGCTCATCCCACGGCCATCGTCCATTCCCAAGCTCAAATCGCCGACCGTGTGACGGTGGGACCTTACTCCATCATCGGCGACGGCGTGGAGCTGGGCGAAGACTGTGAGGTGATGTCGCACGTGGTGGTTGAAGGTCCCACACGGATAGGCAAGCACAACCGTATTGTCCCCTTCGCGATTGTTGGTCTTCCTTGCCAGGACTTGAAATACCACGGCGAGCCTACCCGCCTGGAGATTGGCGACGACAACGTCATCCGGGAGTTCGTGACCCTGCATCGCGGGACGGTGGAGGGCGGGGGCGTGACGAGAATCGGCCATCACAACTTTCTGATGGCCTACGTCCACATCGCCCATGACTGCCGGCTGGGCGACCACATCATTATGGCCAACGGGGCCTCCCTCGCCGGCCACGTGGAGATCGGCGACCACGCTATGGTGGGCGCCTTCTGCGGCATTCACCAATTCTGCCGCATCGGCGCTTACAGCTTCCTGGGCAGCTACAGCGTGATCAACAGGGATATCCTCCCCTATTCCAGGACCAGCGCAGAGCGTCCCGTGGGAGTGTACGGCGCCAACCGGGTGGGACTCGAGCGGCGCGGCCTCGCCCAGCAAGATATCGACGAACTGGACGCCGCTTTCCGTTTACTCAGCCGCTCCAAATTCAATACCACGCAGGCCCTCGAGGCCATCGACGCCCGCAGCTTTCAGTCGGAGCATGTTCGGGCGCTGGTGGATTTCATCAAGACCTCCCAGCGGGGAGTGGTAAAGTGAGCGAAAAGCGAAAGCCGAAACTCGAAAATCGCCGGAAGGCGAGTTTCTAGTTTCGCCTTTCGAATTCTGAGCTGCCATGACTCCTGCGCCCAATGCGGTCCCTCGCTACGCCATCATTGCTGGCAATGGGAGCTTCCCCTTCCTTGTGCTGGACGCCGCGCGGGATCAGGGAATTGATCCTCTGGTCGTGGCCATCCAGGAAGAGGCCTCGCCCGAACTCTCGCAAAAGGCCCGCGAGGTGCATTGGCTGAGCCTGGGCGAAGTGTCGAAGCTGCTGGGGCTGCTCAGCGCCCACCGGGTGGAGCGCGTGGTTCTGGCGGGGCAGGTGAAGCATGTGCAATTGTTCAGCTCCATCAAGCCGGATGGGCTGGTGCGCCGGGTCCTCGGGGGCTTG
>JALHUF010000417.1 GCA_022866195.1 Terriglobia bacterium | reverse complement strand
CGATTACAACGACGGCTTTGTGCTGCCCGCGGCTATCGACCGTTACATCGCGTTCGCGGGTCGGCAACGCCCCGACCGTAAGGTGCGCGCGCACTCGATCGACTTTCAGGACTCGGTCGAGTTCTCTCTCGACGACATCCAGAAAGATGCTGCCCATCCGTGGAGCAACTACCTGCGCGGCGTGTCGAAGTTCCTCCAGGACGATGGCCACCAGCTCGCTGGAGCTGACGTAGTGTTCGGCGGCGACGTGCCGCGCGAGGCGGGACTGAGTTCCTCAGCGGCTGTGGAAGTCGCTGCCACCGTCTTCTGGCAGCGGCTCATGGGCCTTCAGCTCGATCCCGTCTACGTGATCAAACTCTCCCGCAAGGCGGAAAACGAGTTTGTCGGCGTGCCCTGTGGGATTATGGACCAGTTCATCTCCGCGCTCGGCCGGCAGGATCACGCGCTCTTCCTCGATTGCCGTGACCTCACGTATCGCCACGTGCCGCTGCGCGGGGACGTGAAAGTGGTGGTCTGCAACTCCGGCGTCAAGCGCGCGCTGGCCCAGTCGGAGTACGAAGTCCGGCTGAAGCAGTGCCGGCAGGCTGTGGCGCAACTGGGAACTGCCGGGCTGGCCGTCGGAACCCTGCGCGAAGTGGATTCCCAGGACTTGGAAGTCCACCGCAGCGCGCTGAACGAGCTCTTGCTCAAGCGCGCGCGCCATGTGGTGACGGAAAACCAGCGGGTGCTGGAAGCGGTTAAGGTTCTGGAAGCGGGGGATCTCGAGCGTTTCGGAGAGCTCATGAACGCCTCGCACGAAAGCCTGCGCGAGGATTACGAGGTCAGCTCCAAGGAACTTGATGTCCTGGTAGAGCTCGCCTGGAAGCAGCCCGGGACGCTGGGCGCACGCATGACGGGTGCGGGGTTTGGGGGATGCACGGTGAATCTGGTGCGCGCCGACGCCGCCGCGGCCTTTGCTGAGGCCGTCCCCCGGGGCTATCAGGATGCCCTCGGGCGTCGCGCGGAGATTTACGTCTGTCGGGCATCCGCCGGGGCACTTGCGGCCGGGTAAGGCACCGATCTGAGAGCGCGCTCCGTTCCCACGCCGGGCCATGAACCACGAAAGCCGGAATGACTCACACCACCCGACCACAACTGGCAGCCCTCACCTCCGCACGCTTTTTCGCAGCCTTTCACGTGTTCCTGTTCCATATGGGGGTCATGAAGGGGCTCTCACACGCCCCGGCATGGTTGCAGAAGTTCGCGAGCGTCGGCTATGTCGCCCTTACGTTTTTCTTTGTTCTTTCGGGATTCATCCTCGTCTACACATATGCCGGTAGGGATTTCAGCTTGCGCCAGTTCTGGAAGGCGCGGCTGGCGCGGCTCTATCCGGTCTACCTCCTCTCGCTGCTGCTGGCGGCGCCATTCTTCTTCTATGCCGTGCTGAAGATAAACGTTCCCGAGCTCGCGTGGTTCAAGACGCACCTAGCTTCCGCGCTCGTGCTGGTGTTGACGATGCTCCAGGCCTGGGTGCCGCAGGCGGCGCTGGGATGGAATGGGGTGGCCTGGGCAGTTTCGGTGGAGATCTTTTTCTATGTGCTCTTCCCGGTACTGCTGGCGCGTTTCTCACGCATCTCGAACCAGGGCTTGGCGGCGATCGGCCTGGCGTGCTGGCTGCTGGCCCTCGCCACCGCGCTCGCCTACGTGGTTTTGTCGCCGGACCATATCGTCGCGGATGCCAGCTACAATGATCGCTCCTGGCTGAACGCGCTCAAGTTCAACCCGCTGGTGCGCTTGCCGGAATTCGTAGTGGGTATGGCCTGCGGATACTGGCTCGTGCGGGAGGACTCCAACCCAAAGTTGGCCACGCCCCTGGTGCTCGGTGGCACCGCCGTTGCCCTGGTCACAACCGCCTTCAGCCACCTCATACCCTATCCGGTCATGCACACGGGCCTTTACGCGCCGGCCTTCGCGGCCATCATTTGCGGGCTTGCTCTGCGGCCACGCTGGACTTCGTTCCTCGAATTCAGATGGCTGCTGCTCCTCGGCGAATCAAGTTATGCCTTTTATCTGCTCCACGTCATGGTCCTTGGCATGTTCCTGTTCCCGATAACGCCGCAATCGCCCACTCCTCGTGACCTGAATTCCTTCGTTCCCCTTGCCACCCCCGGTAGGCTGATCGGAGCCGCGGTCACCACCACGGTCGTGGCGGTGCTCGTCTTCCGCTTCGTGGAAGAACCAGCGAGGAAATGGCTGAGAGGTAAGCCCCGGCCCCACGCCGCGCCCACACCCACGAGCACCTGAGCCTGCTGCTTTCTGCCTACGGCCGGCTGCCTTTTGCCTTCTACTGTGTCACCGGAAGGCCCTTAAAGATGATAGAGACTATACCAAGCAGGAAGAAGACCACGAGGATGATAAGTAGAACGCGGGTTACCGGGCTGATTTCTGCCTCGATGGACGGGCAGGGCGCCTCAGGCGCCCGTCGCCGGGCCAGATACCAGGGGAAGAACAGCAGCCAGAGCAACAGCGACCCCAATCCCCAGCGCAGCGGCTTGGGGACACGTCTTCGCTGCGCATCCTGGAAAACCCAGATGGCAGAGACAAACTCCAACCCACCGAGCATCAGTTCAGTTCTGAGCAGGCCAAAATGCCTTTGGGCAACCATCGCCACGGCCAGCCGGATGCCGAACAGGGCCAGAAACAAAAGCCAAGGGAATCGCACCGGCTCAGGTGCGGGAAGCGCGACCGCTGGCGCGGGCCTCACTGATTCGGCAACGGCGGTGTCAATCTGCGACGGGTCAATCGGTTGCTTGCAGGCGACGCAGACGCGGCAGGAAGCCGCCAGCATCTGCCCGCAGGCGGGACAGGCAAACGGCTCGTCAGAAGCGCGACCGAGCGCCTCAGGCTCTGTTCCTGCCGTGCTGAGAGGATCGGTCTGGTCCATTCTGTTGGCTATGGGCTCATCGGGTCATTGAACCATCGAGCCATTTGGGGTTCCGAATCCCGGCTCTCCCTTGACCATGATTCAATGACCCGATGGTCCGATGATTCAATGAGTCAATCTTTCTCGTTCCATCCTTCGTGCTCTTTCCAGTCCAGGATCAGCCGGTAGGCTTGCGTCCGGGGAAGCTGGTTGAAGGTTTGCAGATTCCCCTCGGCGCGGTTGCCACCCTGCGACTGGTAGAACCATCCGGCTTCCTGCGCGCGGGCCATCACTTCGCCGGAGACGTGCAAGACCTTCTGCGCGTAATGGTATGGCGTGGGAGGTTGCGCTTGGGGGTCGTACACGCGGTCCACGCGCAGTTCGAGGCGGGGGGAGATGACACCCTCGCGCCGCAACTCGTGCAGCGCCTGCACTACCAGGTAGCCAGTCATGATGTGGTCGATGTGGCCCGGGTTGGGAGGATGCGCGGTGTAAACGACCTCGGGCTGCAACTTCCGGATGACTTCCTTGATGGCCTCGACCACGGATTTTCGCGCATAAGGGAGGTTCGGGCGCAGGAGGCCCGCGTAAGGCGCGTGGTCACTCGCGAGCAGAACGGAGAGGTACGGGTCGGAAGGCTCGAGGTGGTTGTACCAGATCTCGCCTGAACCACCATCCGGCAACCCGAGGAAGTGGACGTTCTCGCGTGGGACGCCTAGATGGCCGAGCGCCGCGCGCGCCTCCTCCATGCGCAGCGCGCCAAAATTCAGCGCCTCGGCAGGACCGCAGGAATGCTGGTAATAGCGGTCGCACGAGCCGGCGTCGCCGCTGGTGAAATAAACCACATGCAGCGGTACGTGATTCTCGACTGCCGCACGGATAATGCCCGCATGCGCCATCTCATCGTCCTCGTGCGCGCAGAAGATGAGGATGGACTTGGGCAGCGGATTCACTCCCAGCTCGAGGCTGCTCGAGGCCAGGAGTTGCCCGGACGGACTGCGCACCTCAACTACAACGCGGAAGTTGCCGCCTCCATCGGACGGTAGGATGAACTTGGTCTCTTGCTCCAGCGGCGAAGCGCGCGGCGCAAGGTCTATCTTCTCCGCTACCAGGTTGTTGGCAAAGCCCGCGCTGCCCAGGCTGTGGAGGCTGGCACCGACCGTGACCCCGCGCCACGGCTCATCGGTGGGGTTCACCAGCGAGAATTTCACGCTCGCCTCGCTGCCCGACGCGAACATTGTGTGGCTGCGATCAAACTGGATTGCGGCGGAATTGAATTCCGGCCGAACGAACTGTCGGTAGCTTGATGTGTCCACGGCGCCAAGCTCGGGATAGACGTATTGCAGCGGATACGGCTGCGGCGAATCGGCCCCAGGCAGGTGAATGAAAACCAAAGGGCTGAAGGCGATGTCGTAAACGTTCTGGCGCGCCTGGTCCCACACCACCACCGCATACTGCTGGACTGCGGGTTGTTTCACCGCCTTGGCAAGCGCGGCGCGCGCGCTCCCGAACTCCGCCGTCGCACGCGGCTGAACGACAAGTGCCTCCTGCAAGGTCACGACGTCGACCCCGGCGCGCGCGGAAGATTGCGCGATCCAGGGCCAATACCGCTCGGAGAATTCCACCCGCAGTCCACGCAGGGGCTGGTCGCTCAGATTCGTGAGGGCAATTCTGCAGCCGATAGGGTCGCCGGAAGTGTAGAAAGTCTTGTCGAGCTCAATCCGGTCGATCTTGAGCAGTTTCCGGTGGACCGTGAACGCGGCCGCACGCGGGAGATTCCAAATCACCTGCGGCGATTTTGCCCGCCGCGCCGTGAGGTCGACTTCGTAGCGGCCTGTTTTGGCCGCGTAGGGGATTTGCCAAACCTCGCGATAGCCGGCTGAATGATCCGCCTTGCTCGCAACGAACGAACTCGCCAGCGGGAGGTCCCGCAGCAGGGGTTCGCTCTCCCCTGCATACCGGATCGCGGCTGTGAGATCCACGGGGGTCTCGACATCGCCGGAGGGCGGGTGTTCGGCGGAGGCGGGATGGGAAAAGACCACTCGCAACCGCACCGTCTCCCCGACGTTGTAGCTGATGTTGTCCGTGACGGCCTGGGCCGGCGCTTGCGGCCACGCCCGAACGCTCGAGAGTAGCAGCGCGATGGCCAGCGGCAGAACACCTGACACTGTCCTCCTTTGGCCTGTCCGGTGACACACAGGGAGCGATTGTCTGTGCATGAATCCCTCAATCGGCAGAGCATCAGCGATTATAGAGTCCCCGCAAAAGGGCGTCCAGTTAGGATTCTGGTAAGTGGTGGCTAAGTTTCAATTCTGCGGCACCGCTGGCTCGCCGTGTTCGCGGTTGCATCCCACAGACGCTCTTGTTACGATAACTGCACTGACGATGTGCGGTTCGTCTCGTGGTGTTTACGTGTTTGAAATCGCAGCCCGGACTGT
>JALHUF010000416.1 GCA_022866195.1 Terriglobia bacterium | reverse complement strand
CGGTACTTTCTCAATGAATCCCATCTCTTTCAATTCGCGCAGCCCCTTGCCGATGGCCGAGCAGTTGCCGAGATTGCCGCCCGGAACGACAATGTAATCCGGCGGACGCCAGGCGCGCTGCTCCATCATTTCCGCCACAATCGTCTTTTGGCCTTCGATGCGGAAGGGGTTGATGGAATTCACCAGGTACAGGCCCAGTTCCGGGGCGATTTGGCGCAGAAGATCGAAGGCCTCATCGAAGGTGTCGCCGACCTCGACGACCAAGGCTCCAAAGTCGAGCGCCTGGGCCAGCTTCGCGGCAGAGATCTGCCGGTAGGGAACGAACAACAGGGCCCTCATCCCGGCGCGGGCCGCGTACGCCGCCATGGAAGCAGACGTGTTGCCCGTCGAAGCACAGGCCACCAGCCGCACGCCGCGCGAGGCCGCGCGGGTTATGCACGCCGTCATGCCCAGATCCTTGAACGAGCCGGTGGGATTATTCCCCTGATGCTTGATGGTCAGGTGGACAGGGCCGGCCCACCAGCCGGTGCGCCGCGTTCCCACCAGCGGCGTCGAGCCTTCCGAAAGCGAGATGATCCGGGCGCCCGGCTCGACCAGGGGAATCAGCTCGCGAAAACGCCAGACGCCGCTGCGGTCAATGGGCTCACCGCTCAGCCGGCGCTGATGCCAGGTGCGGCGAAGTTGTTCAGGATCGAAGGGAGCAAACTCATACTTCACCTCCAGCAGCCCGCCGCAGAAGGCGCACGCGTGTCCTTCCTTCTTTGGATTCTGCCGGCGCTGGCAGACTTCCTCAATGCATTGGAGGTAGGCGGATGACATTTATCGGCCAAAGCAGTCAGCCCTCAGCTATCAGCTTGCAGCCAGCAGACCTTGTTCTGGTTCTTGCTGATGGCTGATTGCTGACGGCTGAAAGCTCAAAGTTCAAACTCCTCGTGGATCGCCTTGACAGCCTCTTTCACCTCGGCTGATTTTACTGCAAAGGAGATACTCAATTCCGAAGACCCTTGTGCGATGGCAATGATGTTAATTCCTTTCCTTCCCAGGGCGCTGAAGGCGCGGCCGGCGATGCCTGGTGTGCCCTTCATGTTTTCGCCCACCGCCACCACAATAGCGATTTTCGGCATGACCTCCAGGGTTCCCACGTATTCGTGCAGCATTTCCAGCTCGAAGGTCTTCCCCAGCCGCGCCTTGACGCGTGGCAGGTCCGTGTCGTGAATGGCGAAGCAGAGCACGTTATCGGCGGAGGATTGCGTGACCATCAGCGTGGAAACGTCCTCCAGATGCAGCCCGTTGAACACGCGCGTGGCCAGACGCGGGAAGCTCAGCGTGTCTTTGCCGCTGATGGTGACGAGGTCCGAATTGCTGACCGAGGTGAGGGCTTTCACCCCCGGCGTCCGGTCCGTCGGCACCGCGACGATCTTGGTTCCGGGGCACTGCGGGTTGAACGAGTTCTTGATCCAGACCGGAATGCCCTTTTTCATCACCGGCTGGATGGTCTTGGGGTGGAGGACCCTGGCGCCGAAAAACGACAGCTCGATGGCCTCGCGATAAGAAATCTCCGGAATGATGCGCGCCCCAGGCACCAGCCGCGGGTCGGCGCTCATCACGCCGTCGACGTCGGTCCAGATCCAGACCTCGTCAGCGTCGAGTGCGGCACCCACGAGCGTCGCGCTATAGTCCGAGCCGCCACGCCCCAGCGTGGTGCAGACCCCATCACGCGTGGCGCCGCGAAAGCCGGTCACCACCGGGATGGCCCCGCGCCGGCGAATCGGTGCTAGGCGCTGGCGCGTCCGGGCATTGGTCTCGTCGAGGAGGGGCGAGGCGTTGCCGAAACTGTTGTCAGTGACAATCAACTCGGTGGCGTCCACCGCTTCGGCCGCCGTGCCCGACGACCTGAGAATGGCGGCCAGCAAGGTGGCTGACATGACTTCGCCCAGACTCGAAAGCGTGTCCATGGCGCGCGGGGTAACTTCGCGCACCAGGGAAAAGCCCGAGCACAGGTTCTCGAGATTGGTCAACTGCTCCGCCAGGCGCGGCAGCACCGTGGCCTGCTCGCTGGCGGAAAGGAGCCGGTCGGCAACCTCACGATGCTTACGCGCCAGTTCCTGCCGGGCACCTCTCCAGTGCTCGCGGTCGCCCTTGCTGGCCTCCGTGGCGGCCCGGATGAGCATGTCGGTCACGCCCCCCATGGCTGAAACCACCGCCACCACTTCGGCCCGCTTCGCGTGCGCGGCGATGATCTCGCCCGCGCCCTGCACGCGCTCGGGGTTCCCGAGGGAAGTGCCGCCGAATTTCATGACGACTAATGGTTTCTTGCCTCTTGTTTGTGTCATGGTCCTTTCACCCTCGATATCAAGAAAAGGTAGAACCGTCGCTCGGTCGGGCCGGAGAGGGCAACGGGTCTCCGGCCCGTTAGCGAATCGTGTTCGTCTTCGTCGTCAAGGGGGAACCGGAGCTGGTCGTCTTGGTGGACTCACGAACGACCTCAATGAAAACCTTGGCAGGAAGTGAGTGGTGGCGGTCGCGGCGATAAATCAGGCCCAACTCCCGGTAGAGTTTCTGGCCCTCCAGGGGAATCAGCTTCAGGAGCCCCGCCGCCACTTCCGCCTGCGCGTAGGTGCGGCTGATGACCGAAATCCCCAGCCCCGCACCCACAAACTTCTTGATGGTCTCGACGCTGGCCAGCTCCATGGAGATCTGCACGTGGGCGCGGAAGCCGCGCAGCATGCGGTCCAGCATCACCCGCGTGTGGCCGGTCTTCGGCAGGATGAGCGGGAAGTGCGACATCTCTTCCACGGTCACGCTGCGCTTCTTCGCCAGCGGGTGATCCTTGGGCACGACCGCCAGAACCTCGTCACGAAAGACCGGGATCACTTCCATATTCTCCGCGGTCTGCGGCAAGGTGACGATTCCCAGGTCCACCGCGCCTTCGTGGACCTTTTGCACAATCTTGTGGCTGAAATTCCGATAGATGCTGATCTGGACCTGAGGATAAAGCTGCTTGAAGTGGGCAAAGGTCTTGGGCAGCACGTAGAGGCAGGTGGCTTCGTTGGCGCCGATGTAGAGCTTGCCGCGCGGGGTCTGGTTGAGTTCCGCCACCGCCTGCAGCGCCTCTCGCTGGAGGTCGAGCATCTGCTGCGCGTAACGCCGGAGAATCTCCCCCGCCGGCGTGACCTGAACCTTCTTGCCGCTGCGGTCGAAGAGCTTCTCGCCACACTCCTGCTCCAGCAGCCTGACCTGCGCGCTGATGGCCGGCTGCGTGCGGAAAAGTTTTTCCCCCGCCAACGAGAAGCTTTGCAGCTTCGCGACCTCCAAAAAGCTGGCTAACTGGTCATAGTCCATTGTCTTACGTCTGCAATATGCTGCGATTGTACCAGAACTGCTCCCTGGCCGGAGCGGAAAAGTAGTCGGCGTTGCCAGTCCACGCGCTTGAGGCGAGCTTTATTATCGGGGCGCGCGCAAGGCGTAGGAGCTCAGCACGCGCACGTAGTTGGCGCGCAGGAAGGCCGCCGGGTCCGACACCGACTGCTGGCTCATGCTGCCCTGCATTTGGCCAATGGATTCGTACTCGTGCTCCTCCATCCAGGCCGCAAGGTCCTGGCGCACCTTCGCCAGATGCTCGATGCCGTGTTTCAGCAGGGCTGAGGTCATCATCGCCACCCGCGCCCCGGCCATCATCGCTTTCAGCACGTCCAGCGCTGTATGCACGCCGCCGGTGACGGCCAAATCCGCCCGCACATGCCCGTAAATGATGGCCACCCAGTGCAGGCGGAGGAGGAACTCGTAGGAACTGCTCAGAATCAGGTTGGGCACGACTTCCAGGTTCTCCAGGTCGAAGTCCGGCTGGTAGAAGCGGTTGAACAGCACCAGGGCGTCGGCGCTTGCCCTGTCTAGCCTGATAGCCATGTTGGGGAGGGCGCTGAAAAACGGGCTCAGCTTCATCGCTACGGGAATCTTCACCTGGGCCTTGACCTCACGCAGGATTTCGAGGTAGGTATTTTCTACGCCGTCGCTCGTGAGGCTGGTGCGGGCGGGCACCAGGTAGACATTCAACTCCAGCGCGTCCGCGCCGGCTTCTTCGATCAGCTTGGCGTAACGCGTCCAGCCCCCGGTGGTGACGCCGTT
>JALHUF010000415.1 GCA_022866195.1 Terriglobia bacterium | reverse complement strand
GTGGCACAGGAAGACCCTCTGCACAGTTTCGTCATGTCTCGTGCCGACGGCGCGCTTCTTCTTATGGACCCACGACAGGATGGGCCGGAGCCCTGGTTCTTCGTGCTGGCGCCGCTCGAGGCCGGCTCGCGCGACACGGAAGTGCGCGTGGAGATTGCGCCGTCACTTCGTCTCGAGTGGCGACGTCCGCCGGTGATTGGGATCTCGCAAGTTGGCTATCACCCCAACCAGGTAAAACGCGCCGTGCTGGAACTCGACCCGCGCGATGCCGCGAATGATCCAGTCAACCTCTATCAGCTTCAGCTTGCCGGGGACAAGAAGCTGGTCAAATCCGAACCGGCGAAAGCCTGGGGGCGATTCCTCCGCTTTCAATATGCCACCTTCGATTTCACCGAGGTGCAGCAGCCGGGTGTTTATGTGCTTGAGTTCCAGGGACAGACGGCGGGGCCGTTCCGCATCGCGCCGGATGTCTACGAGCAAGCCTGGCAGCCGGCGCTGGAGTATTTCCTGCCGGCGCAAATGTGCCACGTGGCGGTCAAGGAAGGGCTACGCACCTGGCACGGGGCGTGTCATCTGGATGACGCCTTGCAGGCGCCGCAAGGGAAGAGCTACGTCGATGGTTATCAGCAGGGCGAGCGGGAAACGAAGTTTGCCGACAATGAGCACATTCCGGGGCTCGACTGGGGCGGTTGGCATGATGCCGGTGACCAAGACTTGCCGGCGGGAAGCATCGCTATAACCACGCTCCCGCTGGCGCTGGCCCAGGAGGAATTCAGGCCCAACCTTGACCAGACCAGCGTGCGCCGCGCCACGCGGGAAGTGCTCCTCCACATCCCGGACGGCCACCAGGATCTGCTGCAACAGATCGAGTATGGCGCGGAAGGCATGCTCGCTTCGTTCCGCGTTGCTGGCTGGATTTTCCCGGGGATCATTGAAAGCAGCGACTGGGGCTACGATCATTTGGGCGACCCGGTCAACATCACTGACAACGGCGTTTACGACCCCAAATTGAAGCCCGGCGAGGTCGTCGGAGAGCGCTCGGGGAAGTTCGATGACCGCTGGGTATTCACGAACCGGAATACGGGCCTCCAGTACGAGGTCGCCCAGGCGCTGGCCGCGGCCAGCCGGGTGCTGCGCGGATCGAATGCCGCCCTGGCGGAGGAATGTCTGGGGGCGGCGAAAAAACTCTGGGAGTACGAGCAGACTCACACTCCTGTCTATGCTCCCAATTCCTATGCGCCCCGCGACAGTGGTTATCGCAGAGAGGAGATAGCCGCCACGACAGAGTTGTTCATCACTACGGGCGAAGCGAAATATCGCGACCGTTTGCTGGCCCTGCTGCCGGTGATCCGTCCGATTTCAGCCGAGCAGTTCGGAGGCGGCCCGGGCTGGACGCTGGTGCGGACTCTTCCCGTGGTGGCGGACGCCGATTTCCAATCGACGGTGAAAGGGCTCGCCAAGCAGTGGAAAGTGGTTGCCGACAAGCGCGCGGCTTCCAATCCCTATGGCGTGC
>JALHUF010000414.1 GCA_022866195.1 Terriglobia bacterium | reverse complement strand
CTTCAGAAGCGAGGTGACCTATGACAGCAGAACGACATTGGTTTGTACGCCTGACTGATATTCAAGCGGTCGTGCTCCGCTGTACCAAGTGTGGCGCGACAAGCGCTTACCCTGTGCAGGAATGGCAGGGAGTGCCTTTCGGTTGCTGCAACTCCAACTGCTCCGGGGGCAGGATGCCCCCAAACAGTCATGAATACAAAACTCTCGAAGGGTTCAGGAGCGGATTGGTTGATGCATATAGGGACGCTGCATCTCTCAGATTCGAGGTCAGGTTGGAGTTCGACGGGCCTCCCGACATACCTTGAAACTCAACTTTTCTCAGCATAGTGTGTAGCACTCCAGTCCGAAACTTCCTGTAAGGCGGAGGTTCCGATGCAACATGAAACGCCGGAGTTTAGTGCAGTACTGGCCCGCTTGGACAAGTTGGAGAAGCAGAACCGCAGACTGAAGCGTCTGGCCCTTCTTTGCTTGCTTATCGCTGGCTCGGGCTTCTTGCTCGCCCAGGTTCCGCGCAAGGCGCTCAGCGCCGCCCCAACCCAGGCTGTGCAGGCGGCCACTTACGACACCCTGGTCGTGCACCGCCTGGAGTTGCGAGACAAGGCGGGCAAGCTGCGCGGCCTTTGGACAGTTGAGGCTGAAGCTCCCTTCTTGGAGTTGTACGACACCGCCGGGAAGCCCCGCGCTCGGCTCGGCGTAGTTCTCAAATTTCCCGCCGTCATGTTGTACGACGCCGCCGGGAAGCTCCGCGCCGGGCTCCAAGTAGACGACTCAGGTCCCGGCTTGCACTTGTACGACGCCGCCCTGAACACCCGCGCTCGGCTCGGAGTAGACGACGATGGCCCTAGCTTGTGGCTCCAGGATGCCCAGCAGTTCCAGGCCGTGGTCGGGGTTACAGGACTCGAAACCATCGGGACAGGTGAAAGCCACAAGACCAGCGCCGCTGCCGTGACGCTCTTCGGCAAGGACGGCAAGGTCATCTGGCGCGCCCCGTGAGCACGGCTTCCACTGTTCCGCAGGCTGGACATAAATGGTGCTACAATGGCCCGAAACTGGGGCGCTCATGGGGCCCAGATCAGTCACGAGCCCTCATGACCGGGAGTTGCTGGGGCACAGGCACGTCGAGACGCCGATGGTCTACACGCATGTGTTGAACCGCGGCGGTGGAGGCTTCGTGCCAGGCCGACTGGCAAGGGCCTTATGCGGATCGGCCTAAACAAGAGTTAAACCGCGAGCAACCATGGCAGATATCTTTATCAGCTACGTTCATGAGGAAGCAGCTATCGCGGAGGCTTTGCAGACCTACTTGCGGGATGTTTACGCGGGCCAGAAGGTCTTCTTGTCATCGGACCAGTGGCAGATCTTCGCTGGCGATATCTGGTTTGATCGCATTCGCGCGGAATTAGGTCCGGCAAAGGTCGTCATACTTTTATTGAGCAAGAGGTCCGTTGCACGACCGTGGGTGAACTTCGAGGCGGGCGCAGCGTGGCTAAGCGATAAGAAGATCATCCCAGTTTGTATCGGCGACTTGGACAAAGGTGATCTACCAAAGCCGTACTCAAGCATCCAGGCCGTAAGCCTGCCAGAAGACCACTACTACCTCCTCACGTCCATCGGTCACCACTTGGGAACGGTCATTTCTCCTCTGCCGGGGACGACTGATGATCACCCATGGTTGGCAATTCTCCGCGCGCGTATAAACGAGCTGTTTCCAGCGTCGGTCTAACAAAGGCATCCACCCGACCGCCAAAAAGAGGCAGCAGGTAGCGCATCTATAAGGTTGCCGGCTCCGTCAAGCGGAATTTCGTAGCAAGGTAGCGCAGAGTTTGTGCTTGGCAAACTCTGCGGCTTGGCGGGTTGTGGGGGGGGCGTATAATCGGCCCCGTGTCTCGTCTGCGCCGCCTGGTGTTAGCGGACCGTTTTTTCTTTGTCACCTGCCGGCTCTTACCCAAACGGCGGATTCTCTCCGGGTCCGAATTTGCCTGCTTGGCCCGCGCACGGGGCAGAGTGCAGCCAAAACCATTCCCAGCCGCAAGCGTGCAGACGGAAGAGACGCTTCATTTCCGGCGGCGCTTATGCGAAGATGCTAGTGATTGGAGCAACACACTGTGCCGGGGTTGACGCGTACAGATTTGTTTCCGTCGCGTAATTCTCTCTGCCCCTAAAACTCTTCATGGCCAGCCCACCTACCGAACAACCTAAAGCCACGACCGCGACCCTACCCCGCGTCCTGGTAGCCACGACCGCCATGCTGAGTTTCATTTCCTTCTGGCGGGCGGCGGCCATCATCCTGAACGACCTTGCCTCGTCGGCGTTTTACGCGGGCGGCATCGCCGAGCATGCCGTGGGCAAGGCTGCGCCCTGGTTCATCCTCGGCGTCATGCTGTTCTCCTACGCGGTGCGGGCCATCTACGTGGAAAGTTGCAGCATGTTCGTGCGGGGCGGCGTTTACCGTGTAGTCAAAGAAGCCATGGGCGGAACGCTCGCCAAGGTTTCCGTCTCGGCCCTGATGTTTGACTACATCCTGACAGGTCCCATCAGCGGAGTCTCCGCCGGGCATTACCTGATGGGTTTCGTCAACGAGCTTCTGGGGTTTGCGCACGTTCGCTGGACCGTCCCCGAAAACCTGGGGGCTGCTGCCTTTGCGGTGCTCGTGACTATCTATTTCTGGTGGCAAAACATCAAGGGCATCCCGGAGTCAAGCGAGAAGGCGCTGCGCATCATGCAGCTCACCACAGTCATGGTGGTGCTAATGATCGGCTGGTGCGGGTATACGCTTTGGGTGCGAGGCGCGCAACTCCCGCCTCTTCCCCGGCCGGAGAACCTGCACTTTGCTCCGGACGCCCTGGGATGGCTCAAGGGCAGCCAGCTTCCTTACACCATCGGGCTGATCGGAATCCTCATCGGACTGGGCCACTCAGTCTTGGCCATGAGTGGCGAGGAATCACTGGCGCAAGTCTATCGCGAGATTGAGCATCCCAAGTTGCCTAACCTGAAGAAGACCGGCTTGGTGATCTTCATTTACAGCCTGGTCTTCACTTCGCTGGTTTCGTTCTTCGCGGTCATGATCATCCCCGACGAGGCGCGCAAGAACTTTTACGAGAACCTGATCGGGGGTCTGGCGATGCACGTGGTGGGACCCTGGACGCTCAAGATTGTCTTTCACGGTTTCGTGGTCTTGGTCGGGACCCTGATTCTGGCCGGAGGGGTCAACACGGCCATCGTCGGGTCAAACGGCGTGCTGAACCGGGTTTCGGAAGATGGGGTCCTGGCCGCTTGGTTTCGCCGCCCGCACCCGCGCTTCGGCACCTCCTACCGGATCATCAACCTGGTCGTCTTGTGCCAACTCGTGACCATCATCCTGAGCCGCGGGAACGTCTATCTGCTCGGCGCAGCGTACGCTTTCGGTGTGATCTGGAGTTTCGCGCTGAAGGGCCTGGCGGTCCTAGTCCTCCGCTACACGCACCCTGGGTCACGCGAGTACCGGGTTCCCCTGAACCTGAAAGCGGGGCGACTGGAAATTCCTATAGGCCTGGGGTTCATCACCTTGACGCTCCTCGCCATCGCCGTCACCAACCTGCTGACGAAGGAAGTGGCGACCGTTTCGGGCATTGCCTTCACCCTTGTACTTTTCGGCGTCTTTACAGCGTCCGAGAGGCTCACAAAGGAGCGCGGTGCGGCCCACGTCGAGCTCGACCAGTTCCACCTGGCTCCCGGGGAAGAGATAACGCCCCAGACGGTCGGCTGCCGCCCGGGCAGTGTTCTGGTGCTGGTCCGCGACTACAACACTCTCTACAACCTGGCCGCGGTGTTGGACCGTGTCAACACGGAGAAGCAGGACGTTGTCGTTTTGCACGTGCGCGTGCTCGAGCGGGCAGCCTCCGGCGACAGCGGCCTCATGCCCGAGCAGCTTTTCGCACCCGACAAACAATTGCTCTTCACTCGCGCGCTATCGCTCGCGGAAAGCAAGGGGAAAACCATCCGCCTGGTTCTGGTCGGCAGCAATCAAATCTGGGACGGCATCCTGCGCGCCGCCCAAAGCCTCCAGTCGTCCACTATTGTCCTGGGGCTTTCGGCAAAAATGGCTGTTACCGAGGAGGCGCGCCGGGCCGGACTGGCCTGGGAACGGCTTCCCGACCCCAAGCCTCAGGTGTCGCTGGAAATCTTCACGCCCACCGGGCAGGAGGAAATCTTCTATCTCGGTCCGCACGCCCCCCACCTGACGGCCAAGGAGATCGACCTGCTGCATCAGATCTGGCTCCGCTTCAGCACACAATTGGGCGCGGTGGAACTCCACCATCACGACATCATCCATTTTGCCCTCACGCAAATCGGAAACGAACTTGCCCAGGGGAAGAACGACGAGGTCCTCACCCGCCTCAAGCAACACCTCGAGGAGATCAGATCCCGCCGCGTTCTTCATCCGTGATTTCCGGCTTTCGCCTGGTGGTGAGATTTCTTATGCCTGGCGCTCTTCCCCGGGCCGGTAAATCTGCGTCAAGGCCACGCCAAGGGAGACGAGCAGGATGCTAGCGAGCATGAAGGGGCTCAAATACTCATGCAGAAAAAAGCGGGCAAAGAGCGCGGCCACCAGGGGGGTCAAGGCGCGCAGCGCGTACACGCGCGCGACCGTCATGCGGCGCAAGGCAATAAACATGCTGTAGATGCCGACGACGCCCGAAAGAACTCCGCTCGTGAGCAGCGCAGCAACATCCCGTCCGGACGTCGCCACCAGCGCAGACCAACGAACCAGCGCCGCCAGCCCAATTAACGCCACCGTCATGCTGGTCAAAGAATGTGAGAGGATGGCCGTGGAGTGGTGTGCGCCGCGCAGTTGGCCATCTCGCCACAGAACGCCAGATATCCCGTACGTGACTGCCGTGAACAGAGCCAGGGGAATGGCCCAATACCACAGCGGGGAGATGGACTGGCCGCCGCCGCGCTGGCCCACCGCAAGCGCCACGAGCCCCAACGCAATCAGGCCCACGCCCACCAGCGCCCGGGCGCGGATCCTTTCGCCGAGAAAAAACCACGCCACCAAGGTGCCCCAGATGACGTAGGTCTCGAGCACGGGAATGGTTATCACGACCCCGCCGACTCGAATCGCAAAGTAGTAGACGAATAGACCCATCGTCGAGAGCACGCCGGCGACAAGGAAAGGAAGGATGGCGCGGCGGCCTACGTAGCGCGGCGAGCCGGGCCGAAGCTGGTCCAGCGTGCGGTTCCGCCAAACCAGAAAGATCCCCAACAACAAGCTCGGCAGCCCGCGCAACAACGGCCCGATCAGCGGGTCGGCGTGCACCACCGCAATTCGGTCGAAAACGTTCGCCGCCGAGTACCCTAACACCGACCCCAGCGCCCAGGGTTCGCCCCGCTGGCCAACAGGTTTGCTTGCAGGGCCTCCCATGCTTCTCCTGTTCCGTCCTTAAATCCAGCGACCGGCGATTATAGGGGCAAGGGGCTTGATGTCCAAATTGTTTGTGCCCGATCTGACGAAGAGTGTCACGCACGCGTGCAGAGGCCAATGTGACACCCTCCCTCGCAGGGAGTGGGTCAGTTTGAAGGTTGGCCAGTCCTCATGCGGCGTTGCAGCCAGGGTCCGAGAAGCCGACTTTTCATTCCGAATCCGATCGCGACGCAATTGATCACGTGAAAATCATTGATGGGATAGGGACTTCGCACCAGTTATCCGAGCGGCAGCAGCTAGCCACGGCATGATCTTTATGCCGTGGGTTCGTAAGGAATGTGAAAAGCCCACGGCACATAAACCGTGCCGTGGCTACTTACTGGCCCT
>JALHUF010000049.1 GCA_022866195.1 Terriglobia bacterium | reverse complement strand
CACCACCTATATGAATTTCCACCATCTCGCCGCCGATCTTGACATCGGTGATGGTCACTACTTCATTGGACTCCACACCCACACCGCGTTCCTTGAGCCACTTGGTCAGGTCTTTCACGTTCAACCCGCGCTGGTCCCAGTTCTTTCCCTCCGGCGGCGTGAAGTAAACATTCACTCCCTCTTTGGTCGCCGGCAGTTGCGTCAAAGCCTTCACGTCCTTGCCCAACAGGAGCTGGCGCAAGCTACGCTTGGCGGAATCAGAGGCTCCCGCCCAGAGCGGCAGGGGAAGCAGGGCAACTAGCAGGAATAGCGTGAGTGCGTTCAGCCATCGAGATTTTGTGTTCATGCGTGCTCCTTCCGAACGGGGTCTGCGCTTTCTACTCTCTCAGCCCAGAATTGTACACTATGACGTCTGTCGTTGGGTCGCGGAGATGTTCCGCCGGAACGTCTCTACCGCGGCGGCAGGATTTCCTTAATCAGGTCAGCCATCATGGCGTGCAGCCGTTCGTGCGTGCCGGCGCCCATCTTCTCGACCTCGATCTTCTCGAAGCCCTCAGCCAGTTCCGCCTGTTCCGACGGCGTGAGCATCCTCTCGGCCATGACGAAGAGAACGTGGTTCTCCTTCTCGATGTGGGCGCGCAGCAGGGAGGCATAAGCGCGCGCGGCCTCCGCCCAGGCCGGGCCCGCCTTTTCCGGCTGGCGCGAATAGGTATCGGCGGCCTGGGCCATTTGCCTGATCAACGCTCGCCCCTGCTCGTGTTCGGCCAGCGTCACGGCGAGGGGGCCGCCCGCGCGCGGCATCCCTTTCTTCTCCAACTGCGGAAACAGCAAGTCTTCCTCTTTCCCGTGGTGGCACTTGTCGGCGAACAGGCGAAAGAACTCCAACAGGTCTGCCAGGGTCTCGGCCGCGACATGCTCGCCCGCCGCCAGGCGGCGCGCTACTTCCTCTGTAACCGCCAGCATCTTCACAATGGCTTCGTGCTCTTTCCGTAGGACTGCCGTGGCTGTTTCCATGCTTTCTTCTCTCCTCCTCTTTTCCGCAGAGCTTAACGCCTCTCGCTTGATCCCGCTATGACAAAAGTCCACACGCGGAGCGCGGACTCTCCCCCCTGGTCGGCACAGGCCAGCCGCCCACGTTTTCCGGCGAAGAGGCTGGCCGGAAGAGCTGACTCCGCATACACCTGGGTAGCTGTCGCCGCTCCTGCCGTGCGGGAGGCTGCCGGGCAGCGGCGTTGCTGGGGAGGCGTAGGGGCGCACCTCACTTTCAGATGCCTGAACCCTTCTCACACAGCACCACGCGGTCCTCTTGGTCCACCTCGCGCAGGTGGACCTCCACGGATTCGGTGTCCGAGGTCTGGACCACGCGGCCCACGTAGTTGGCCTGGATGGGCAGCTCGCGGTGGCCGCGGTCGATCAGCACACAGAGTTCGACCCGTCGCGGCCGGCCGTGATCCACCAAGGCGTCCAGCGCCGCGCGCGTTGAGCGCCCGGTGTAAAGCACGTCATCCACGAGGAGGACGTCCTTGTCTTCCATGGAGAAGGGGAGGTGCGACTGCTGAATGATGGATTTCCGGTCCACGGGCGAGAGGTCGTCCCGGTAGGAGGTGATATCGAGCCGGCCCACGGGTGGCGCCGTTTTCTCGATTTCCGCAATCCGCTTGGCCAAGCGCTCGGCCAACACGACGCCGCGCCGTAGGATGCCCACGAACACCAAGCCGGCGGCACCGTTGTGGCGCTCCACAATTTCGTGGGCCAAGCGCACCAGCGTGCGGTCAATTTCCGAGGACGACATCAGTTGCGCCTTCTCGGGCAGCGCGTTTCTGCTTGCGTCCTTCGCAGGTCCAGGATTCTTCATGTGCGTGATTATAGCATCCAGCATCTGGAGCCGCGCTCCCTGGCTTGCCGGCGAGCGCCGCTACCGTCGGCAAGCAAAGACGGCGGTCATAAACGCCCGCTACCATAGGCGCGGCGCAAATCACGCACGTAGTGATCTGCCTCGCGCGTCGGCTGGGGAATGCGGAAGCCGTCCAGGCACAGCTTCACCACCGCCACCGCGCTGTCCACCGAAATGCGATGCCCCGGCGTGACGTAAATGGGTTGCACGTTGTCGCGCGTGCGCAGCACCATGCCCACTCGCTCGCCGTCCAAAAGGAGCGGGGTGGCCGAGCCCGCGCGCCCTGCGGGCTCTTCATGCTCTCCCACCAGCAGCGACTTGGCGCAGCCAATGGCGGGCTTGTCGAACAATACTCCGAGGTGGCAGGCAATCCCAAAGCGGCGCGGGTGCGCCAGGCCGTGGCCGTCTATGAGAATCAAATCGGGCTCTGTCCGCAGGCGGGCGAAGGCGGCCAGCAACACGGGACCTTCACGAAAGGAAAGCAAACCCGGAACATAGGGAAACCGCAGCTGGCGGCGCGCCATGCGGCGCTCCACTTCCTCGAGTTGCGGAAATCGGTAAACGATGACGCCCGCGAAGGCGATGTTGGTCTCGGGGTCAAACGCCAAATCCGCGCCGGCCACACAGCGGAGGGGTGCGAAATCGTCCTCCAGCACGACGCGCTGGTGCAGCCGCTCCTGAAGGCGCCGCGCCTCGCGCGGTGTAAGGTCCCAGCGCGTGTGTAATCGAAGCTTCATTTCAGATGGGAATCCTCATCCCCCGCGGGCGCATACCTGGCGCGTGCTGCTGTGTGTGCGGCCCCGTCTAGTAGCCGCACCAACCATGCTCGTAGCACGAGGCCGTTGATGCGTCCGTCGTCAGCCCTCACGTTCACATCTTGTAGTGCTCGACCTCGGTGCCGGCGCGCGGCTTGGTGCGTGCGAGCAAGGCCATCTGCTCACTTTCCGGCATGGGCTTGAAGGTCTTGGCCAGATAGACGTTGTAGTCGAGCACCTCGCGGCGGTCGCAGCCAGAAACGGCCACACTGACCGGCTGGCTCCAGGCCCAAGGCAGGGCTTCTGCCACCCTCGCCACCCCCAGGCTCAAGATGTTGCCGAAGCCCAGCGTCTTCATCGCAATGACACCCAGGTTGCGCTTCACCGCCTCATCCAGGACCGTCTGGCGGAAACTCTTGTAGTGCGGGTCCACCACGTTGATGGGCATCTGAACCGTGTCGAACGCATAGCGCTCGATCGCCTCCAAGTGCACGGTGGGGTCGAAATGGCCCGTGATACCAATAAAGCGGATCTTGCCTTCTTTCCTGGCTTGCTCGGCGGTCTCCAGAGCGCCGCGCGGGCCAAAGATCAGGTCGAGTTCCTCTCGTCTGGTTACGGCATGGAACTGCCAGATGTCCAGGTAATCCGTGCGCAGGCGACGCAGGCTGCGTTCTAGAGTGGCGCGTGCGCCCGCGGCGTCACGCTGGTCCACCTTCGTCATGAGGATGATTTTCTGCCGGCGGCCGTCCAAGGCCTTGCCCATGCGCTCCTCGGCACGGCCTTCCTGATAGCAATCGGCGTTATCGAAGAAGTTGATCCCGAGGTCCAGCGCTCGATGGATAATGGCGAGCGAATCCTCTTCCTTTTCCGGAAAGCCCGCGTGATAGCCACCCAGGCCAATCATGCTCACCTGCAACCCGGTGCGGCCCAGCGTGCGCAACGGAATCTCACCCGCGAGTTCCGCCGCCCGGGCGAAATCGCTGCCCCACTCGCCCAAGGCCGCTGACAGCGCGGCCACCGTAGAGGCCTTGAGAAATTGCCGCCTGTGCACTTCACCCTGCCCCATGATGCTTCTCCTCACTAACTGTATTGGGCAGATTTTCCCAGGTGCGGGCTGCAAAAGCAACCGGGCCGCGGGAACTTGAATAATACGTTTCAGCGGCGAAGGAAATGGTATAGGCTACGCGCTGCAGCGCGGGAGGATGCTCCTCTGAAGGTGGGGTGGGCAGTGGCAGGCGGGCTGTGCCATATAGCCTGGGAGCACACTTCTGCGGGCGCGAATTGGCGGCACACTTGAAGCACGTCAACTTT
>JALHUF010000413.1 GCA_022866195.1 Terriglobia bacterium | reverse complement strand
CCGTCAACTCCGTGGCGCGGTCGTGGATTTCTGCCAGGGTGAGTTTGTTCGCCTCGCGGATGACAGGAACCACCAGCCCTTGCTCCAGCGCTACGGCCAGACCAAGATGAATTCTGCTGTGCCACCAGATATTCACCCCATCCGTGCTGCTGTTTACGGTTGGGAATTCCTCGAGCGTGAGCGCGGCGGCCTTCAGGATGAAGTCGGTTATCGTGTACGATACGCCCCCGGCCTTCAACTCAGATCGGAAGGCGTCAAGTTCCGTCACGTCAGCGGACACGGTCACAAAGAAGTGCGGCGCACTGGTGAAACTTTGAGTCAACCGCTCTGCGATCACCTGGCGCATCCGCGTCATGGGCTTTGGCCGTTCCGCGATAACCGTTTCAATGTCCGCCACGGTGATGCGACCCGAATCGTCGCTAGGCTGGAGACTGAGAATATCGATTCCCTCCTTGGCTGCCAGTTTCTTGGCAGTGGGCGTCATCCGCAGACGACTGTACCCTTTGGCCTCCAGGTGGGACTTCACATCTCGTTCTACGATCCGGCCCCCGGGACCAGTGCCTGCGATGGGTATGGGATCAACCGCGCACTCTTTGGCCAATCTGGCTGCGCGGGGACTGATCTTGAATCGTTGTGGCGCTTCAATGCCGGTCGGCAAAGGCGGCGGCACTTCTCGAGGCAGAGTTTCACGCTCTCTCGGGATCGGCCTCCCCATCCGAGCCTTGGCTTCTCCAACTGCGGGTGCAGGTGAGGGCTGTTTCAAGGCCTCGGTTGGCGCTGCCGGCGCTTCTGCCTTTCCAGGCACGGCAGGGGGAGGTGTAACTTCCGGAACGGCCTCGCCCGGTTCGCCAATGAAGGCCACAATGGATTGCACTGGGACCGTCCGGCCCTCGGGAACTACAATCTTGAGCAGGGTGCCGTCGAAGAAATTTTCCACTTCCAGGAGAGCTTTATCGGTCTCGATTTCGAAGAGCACATCGCCCTTCGCGACTTGGTCTCCCTCTTTCTTGAGCCAGCGAACAACCGTCCCTTCCTCTTCCGACTGCCCCAGCTTGGGCATGACGACGGGTCGTACCATTTGTGTGATTCCTTGTTACAGAATGGCCCTGGCGGCCGCCAGGATATCTTCCACTCTCGGGTAGAAAACCGCTTCCAGAACGTGCGATTGAGGGGCAATGCCGTTCTTGGCTCCCACCCGCATCACCGGCGCGTCCAGATAGTCAAACGCTTCCTGCTGGATCGTTGACGCGACCTCTCCCGTGAAGCTGCCCATGTGCACCGCCTGGCTGATCACCACGCAGCGCCCGGTCTTTTGCACCGACCTCAGCAGCGTTTCGATATCGAGTGGCACGAGGCTGCGGAGATCGACCACCTCCGCGCTAAGGCCCGATTCGACCTGGAGACGATCCGCAGCTTTCAAGGCATCATGCACCGCCGGCCCGTACGCCACCAGCGTGATATCACTTCCAGGGCGCTTGACGTCGGCCACCCCCAAGGGCACGAGGTATTCCTCCTCCGGCACAACGCCTTTTTCGCCATAGAGCAACTGCGACTCCATAAACATCACCGGATTGTTGTCACGGATAGCCGATTTCATCATCCCCTTCGCATCATAAGGCGTCGAAGGGTAAGCCACGTATATTCCCGGAATGTGGGCGATCATCGATTCCAGGGTTTGCGAATGCTGTCCTCCATAGCCTTTCCCGCCACCCACGGAAGCCCGGATGACCAAAGGTACTTCAACCTGCGCGCCGGACATGTAGTGCCACTTTCCCGCCTGATTGCTGACCTGATCGCCCGCCATCAGAAGGAAGTCCATGTACATGAGTTCCACGACCGGTCGCAACCCGATCATCGCGGCGCCCACCGCCGTGCCACAAATGGCGGCCTCGGAAATGGGGGCGTTGAAAACCCGGTCGCGGCCAAAGCTCTCCAGGAGTCCTTTGGATAGCTTGAACGCCCCGCCATACTCGGCCACATCTTCGCCGTAGAAGATGACGCGGGCATCGCGCTTCATCTCCTCGATCAGGGCCTCTTTGATCGCATCGCGATAGGTGATGGCGCCGTCGGCCCGCTTGATCGCGGGCGGCGGTTCAAGCAACAATGTTTTCTGAAATGCCGGCGGAACCTTTTCCACCACGGTGTCGGCGTACATGTATTTGATGACATCGGCGGGGTCAGGATCAGGGGAGCCGGCGGCGCGAGTCGCTGCGCGCGCGTTGCGTTCCCGGACCTTCGCCTCCAAAGAGGCAATCCCCTGTTCATCCAAAATCCCGCAATCCAGGATTTGCTTTTCGAACCTGAGAACCGGATCGACGGCCTTCCAGGCGGCTTCTTCTTCGCGGGTTCGATATTCGTTTCGAGGGTCGCTCAAGGAGTGGCCGTAGTAGCGGTAGGTGTCCACATCGAGAAAGTACGGGCCGCCGCCCTCCCGGCAGCCTTGACTGGCCCGCCGCACGGCATCCCGCACGGCCAGAACATCCATGCCATTCACGATTTCCGCGTGCATGTTGTTGTCCGCAAAGCCGGCCGCGCGCCGGGCCAAGTGGGAAACCCCAGTGACTTCATTGTCCGTGCGACCTGTCATGGCGTAGTGATTGTTGAGAACGTAGAAGATGATGGGAACTCCGAAGCGGTGATCTCCGGCAATCTCATTGGTGAACTGGGCCTGCGCTGCCCAATTCATGGATTCCAGAACCACGCCGTTGCAGTATGCCCCGTCTCCTGCAAAGCAACACACCACACCTCCGCTGCGG
Organism: Terriglobia bacterium; assembly: GCA_022866195.1. Taxonomy (GTDB): domain Bacteria; phylum Acidobacteriota; class Terriglobia; order UBA7540; family UBA7540; genus JALHUF01. The sequence goes on along the minus strand of JALHUF010000413.1, from coordinate 770 downwards.
AGATACCGCAGCCCCATTGCCGCCCCGGTCGCAATCGGCACGCTGCCGCCCACGATGGCATTCGCTCCCAGGTGGCCCACGGTGAAGTCGGCAATGTGCATGCTTCCCCCGCGGCCCCGGCAGTATCCGTCTTCCTTGCCGAAAAGCTCCGCGATGGTGCGGTAGACATGCTCTTCCAGGGCTTCTTCCAGGAGTTGCTGGCGCGAAGCCGCCCGGGAGTGGGGAACGCGCTTCCGCATTTGCTCCTCGTCCATGGCGCGAATGGCCAGACAACCCCGGGCCAGGCTGTCTCCATGGCCCCGATGCGTGCTGGTGATGTAATCCTTCAGGGTCAAGGCGCTGCAGGCCCCCACGGACGCAGCTTCCTGTCCGATTGAGACGTGCGTCGGCCCGCGGTAGTTGAAGCCCGCGATCGGTTCGTAGGCGCCGGCTCGCAGCCTCACGATCATGTCTTCCATCTCGCGAACCATGAGCATGTCTTCGAGGAGGTCGACCGCGGTGGCGGGCTCAATTCGTCCAGCCGCCAGTTCGCTTTGCAGGTTGCCCTGGAATCGAAAAGCAGGGATCTTTCCGCAATCGATTTCAAAAGGAGTGAAATCAGGCCTGGTATCGCTGAGATAAGATGGCGTCATCTCTGTTCTCTCCGTGGATTACAACTGCAGTTGCGCCCGCCCCGACCGCACACCCCCCTGGAGAGTGTCTTGGTGTGGCCCTTGCTCGGGTCGGTCTTGGGGAGCCCTCCTGCAGACAAAATACTCATATCTGCTTTG
>JALHUF010000412.1 GCA_022866195.1 Terriglobia bacterium | reverse complement strand
CTGGAAGCCGGGCTGGAGCACCTCCTGCAACGGCCGGTTACTTTTAGCTCAGGCTCCTTGCGTCTGCTGCCGCGTCCCGGCTTCTCCCTGGAAAACGTTGTGGTGCGTGAGGACCCGGCCTTTGGGTCGGAGCCCTTCGCGCGCATTGACCGCATGGAATGTGACCTGCGGTGGCACAGCCTCTGGCGTTCCCGCTTGGAGTTTGTCCGGCTCCGCCTGGAGCGCCCCAGCCTCAACCTGGTTCGCGACGCGCAGGGTGAGTGGAACGTCGAGAACCTGCTCCTGAGAACTGGCATCGTCTCGGCCGGCAGCCCCTCGTCCCAGGTCGGGGAGGTGGCTGGCACCTTCGACCTGGAGGTCGATGAGGGGCGTTTGAATTTCAAGGTGGGTGCCGACAAGAAACCCTTTGCCATCATGGATTTACGAGCCAGCCTGAGTTTTGAGCTGACCCGCGGAGTGGTTCGCTATCGGCTGTCGGGCAATCCCGTGCGCACCGATCTCTTACTTCCGCCTCCGGGAGCCCTGGAGCTGGCGGGAGAGTGGAAGCCCACGGCCGACCTCGGGGGCGCCTTGAACGCCACGCTCCAGACCCGTGGGGCGCTACTCTACAACTGGATTCCCCTAGTTGCCGGACGTAACCCTGGGGTCTATGGGGTCTTCGACGCCGACGTCCGGCTGAGCGGCTCACTCCGCGTCATCAAGATGGAGGGTCAGGCCCAGCTCACCCAACTGCATCGTTGGGAGCTACTGCCGCCCTCCGACCCCATGCCCATCGTCGTCCATTTCCGCGGGGAGTTTGACCGCCCGCGCCGCCGAGTCTTGCTGGAAAGCGTGGATGCCAGTCTCGCTGATTCCCGCATCCACCTGACCGGCGCCGTCGAGGGGATACCTGCCGCACCTGAGCTGGACTTGGTGGTGGCGCTCGAGCGGGCAAGAGTGGAGGACCTGGTGGCCGTGGGCCGTCGGCTCTGGGGCTACCGCAGCAGTCTCGGCATCTCCGGACGCGTGGATGGGCTGGTCTCCATCCAAGGTCCCTGGACGGATCGGCGCTACGCTGGGTTTGTGGGCGCCCGTGAGGTGAGCCTGCAAACACCTTCCGGCACTTTCCCTCTTTCCGAGGTTGCTCTGCGCATTGACCATAAGGGAGCGCGCTTGGCGCCCGTGAGGCTGGCAGTGGCGCCACGAGTCGAACTGGTCGCGGAAGGGGAGCTACAGCGGCGTTCCCCTGCGGACGCTGCTCGGCGGCGGAACGGCCTGCCGCGCTACGAGCTGCGGCTTGCGGCGAAGTCGATTCCGTTGCGGGACTTGCTGCGCTTCGGTCGGGCTATCGGTGTCCTGGCGGTGCAGGGCCTGGATGCCCAAGGGGTGGGGAGTGCTACGTTTACTCTCTCAGGCTCGGCGTGGCCGCTGGCTCGGCCCGCGCTGGCAGGCCGGGCTGAACTCAGTGCCGCGCGTCTGCTCATACCGGGTTTGACCGAGGCGCTGAATATTCCTCGGGCGCGTATGCAAGTGAAGGGCGACCGGATTACTGTCGATCCGGTCATAGCCGTCATCGGAACCAGCGTGTTTACCGGCCGACTTGAACATCAGGGCCCGCGAGCCGACCCCTGGCGCTTCGAGGTGAAAGCTAACGCCCTGAGCGTCGAGCCAGGTGCGCTCTGGTTTGACGCCCTGGGCCACCGGCGGCCGCTGCCGTTGCTGGAACGCATCCCGGGCTTCAGCTCTTCCAGCGCGCGCCGGGCCGCAGCCGCAAGCCTGTTCAGCGCCCTCAACGCCAAGGGGCGGTTCGAGGCGCCCGTGGTCACTTATCGGTCTCTTAGATTGGAGGATTTCCGGTCGGCGGTGGAGATTTCCGGCCGGGAGGTTCGCGTGGCGGGCGTCTCCTTTCGGCTGGGCGGCGGCCGCGGCCGGGGCCGGGCAGAAGTGGATTTGACCGGAGCCCCGGCGCATGTGACGGGCGAGGTCACGTTGTCAGGAGCTAGGTTGCAGACCCTGGCGCCGCGCCTCCCCGTGGCTCTGCACAAGGTGCGCGGGTTAGTTTCGGGGACCGCGCACTTCGAGACCCGTGGCCTGACCCGCGAAGAGATGAGCGTCAACCTTGACGCGCATGGCAGGGTGCAGTTCAGGAATGTTTCTTTTGGCGATTTCGATCCTTTGGAAGCCCTCGCCCGCCAGACGCCTTGGGGTACGCTGGGGCCGGCGCGAGGCGAAGTGATGCTCCCCTCAGCTTCGCTGGCCTTCGAGGCACGTAACCGGCGAGTGTTGCTGGCCAAGCAGCAATTGGATGTGGAAGGGGCCCGCTTGACGTTGACGGGCGCTTACAGCTTTGATGACACCTTGGATCTGGATGTGGGCGCCGACTTCCGCCATGTCGCCCGCCGCTGGATGACTACCGGGGCGGAAAATCTCTCAGGTTCCCACGTGGCGGACCTGCGCTTGACGGGCCCGCTGGACAAGCCGACTATCACTCCCGAGCTTCAGGTTTCCCAAATCGGACGATGAAACACAGAACCGTGGCAGTCCTGGCAACAGTGACTCCGGCGCTCCGGCTCGCTCGGCAGACTGCGCGAAGCGTGATGCCGGGGCGCCTCGCGCTGGCCGCGTTCGCAGGCCTGATCCTTCTCGGCTGGCTTGGGCTTGGGACGCTGTGGTTCGCAGCCCTGCGCCCCGACACCTCGAAAAGTACGGGCGGGATTTCCGAGGCGGCGGCCCAGAGCCTGGCGAACAAGTTCGCGATGCTCTCCGCTCCCATCCCGCGCGCGCGCCCGTCCTGGGGGCCGATCTCCATCAGCGAAAGCGAAGCCAATTCCTACCTGAAATACCGCGGCCACAAGTTCCTGCCTCCGGCCGTACATAACCCTGAGATTCACATCGCCGCGGACCAGCTCTCGGGTGCCGCCGATGTGAATTTCGACGAACTCGGGCAGATTGGTGCCCACAGCAACGATTGGGGCATGAGACTTCTCTCCCTGGTTTTCAAGGGCCAGCAGCGCGTCCTGGCCACGGGGAAGCTCGAAACTGGGGACGGCCAGGGAAGGCTGACCATCGAGAGCCTGAAGGTGGGAACCACCACTCTCCCGGCCGGATTCGTGAACTTCCTGGTCCAGAGCTACATGGAACGGCGATACAAGATGGACCTCAGCAAGCCTTTTCCTCTCCCCCCCCACGTCACGCACATCGAACTGGGCACGGGCCGCGCCACTTTCCACCGCAGTCCGCGCGGCGGCCACTGAAGATGCAGCCTCGCCCCTGGGAAGCCGCGGCTGGTTCCGCCCGATTTTGCTGGAGGATTCCCGCACGGTTCTGCTACGCTTACAAATTGGCCTGCCAGCCGGTTTTGACCGTGTTGCCTCGACCGTCTTTGGCGTGTCCTCCGGGGTTTCTTAGGCATGGACTATTCGGGAAAACTCCTGCTGGAACTCTTCCTCATGTTCGCGGGAGGAAAAGTCCTGGCAGAAATCTTCGAACGCTTCCGGCAGCCCGGCGTTGTGGGAGAACTTCTTGCCGGGGTCATGCTAGGGCCGTCGCTCCTGGCGCTTGTCCACCCGAGTGAGCTGACCCAAGGTCTGGCGGAGATCGGAGCGATTTTCCTGCTCTTCACCGTGGGGCTGGAGACCCGGCCGCGCGACCTCCTGCAAGTGGGCTGGATCGCGGCGCTGGTGGCCTCCGTCGGCGTGGTGGTGCCTTTCGTCCTGGGGTTTCTCTACATGCGGGTGATTGAGCGCTCCACGGTGGAGTCGGTTTTCGTCGGCGCAGCGTTGGTGGCCACCAGCGTCGGCATTACCGCGCGCGTCCTGGCTGACGCCGGCGTGCTTTCCACCCGCGTGGCGCGAGTGATCCTGGGCGCGGCGGTCCTTGATGACATCCTGGGCATGATTGTACTGGCCGTCGTCAGCAGTCTTTCCGAGGGGCAGGTCAACTACATTTCGCTCGCTATCGTTACCGTGGAAGCCGTCGGATTTTCCCTACTGATCATCTTCTTCGGCTCGCACGTGGTGGGCCGCTTTCGACCGGCGGTGGCCAAACTCCAGGCGCGGAATTCCGCCTTCATCCTCTCGGTAGTGCTTTGTCTGGGTCTGTCGCTGGCCTCGATCTACATCGGCATGGCCGCGATTATCGGGGCTTTCCTGGCGGGGCTCGCTCTGGCCGACTACGCCGGGCAGTATCGCTTGCAGGAAAACGCCCATCCCATCATGGAATTCCTGGCCCCTTTCTTTTTTGTGCTCCTGGGAGCGCAGGTCAACCTCCGCACGATTTATCAACCGGGCATCCTCTTGATGGTGGGAATTGTGTGCTTGCTGGCCATCGTGGGCAAGCTGGTGGGTTGCGGTTTGGGAGCTCTGTCGTTGGGGTTCAAGAACGCGCTCTGCATTGGCGTCGGCATGGTCCCCCGAGGCGAAGTCGGCTTGATTGTGGCGGGAGTGGGGTTGAAATTGCATACCATCTCGCCTGAGGTTTACACCGTGGTCGTGATGATGAGCATCGTGACGACGCTCTTTGCCCCGCCCGTGCTGCGGGCCCTGCTGCCGCGTAGCCAGGAAGCCGCTACCTGAAAGGTGAAAAGCGAAACTGAAAACTCGAAAATCGAAACTGAGAACTCGAAAATCGCTGACTGAAAGGGTTAACTATGAGAAGCCGTGCTGACCGTTGCCTGTCCCTGGTGCTGAGCACGATGGCCTTGGGGTCCGTGCTTTTCGTCCTTACTTCGGCGCGCGCCGAGGAGGGCATGTGGACCTTTGACAACCCGCCGCTAAAGCTCTTGCAGCAGCGTTACGGCTTCACGCCCACGCGGGAATGGCTCGAGCACGTCCGCCTCTCCAGCGTGCGCTTCAATGACGGTGGCTCGGGTTCCTTCGTGAGTCCCCACGGGCTGACGCTCACCAATCATCACGTGGCCTTGGGCCAGCTGCAGAAGGTTTCCACACCCCAAAAGGACTACGTCAAAGACGGCTTCTATGCTCGCACCTCGGCCGAAGAGCTGAAGTGTCTGGACCTGGAGTTGAACGTTCTGATCTCCATGGAGGATGTGACCGCGCGCGTGCAAGGCGCGGTGAAAAAGGGCATGAGCGAAGAAGAGGCTCTGAAGGCCCGCAAGGCGGAGAGCGCCAAGATCGCAAAGGAGAGTCTGGAGTCGACCGGCCTGCGCTCCGACGTCGTCTCGCTTTATAACGGCGGCGAATACTGGCTCTATCGCTACAAGAAATACACCGACATCCGTCTGGTCTTCGCGCCGGAGCAGCAGATTGCTTTCTTCGGAGGCGATCCGGACAACTTCACTTACCCGCGCTATGACCTGGACTTCGCGCTTTTCCGCGTTTACGAGAACGGGCGGCCCATCGAAAGCAAGCACTATCTGAAATGGAGCGCCCGCGGCGCCGCGGACGGCGAGCTGGTTTTCGTCTCCGGTCATCCCGGGTCCACCGACCGCCTGACCACCGTGGCGGGGCTCGAAAT
>JALHUF010000411.1 GCA_022866195.1 Terriglobia bacterium | reverse complement strand
GAAAACCGCAGCGGCAATCACTGGCTGGTCGTGAAGCTGGTGGGAACGCGCTCCAACCGCTCCGCCATTGGGGCGCGCGTGGCGGTCACGGCGGGCGGGCGCAGGCAAATCCGTGAAGTGTTGAGCGGCTCGAGCTACATCTCGCAGAGCGACCTACGCCAGCACTTCGGCCTGGGGCCGGCGCCCAGGGTTGACCAGATTGAGGTTCGCTGGCCCAGCGGGCAAGGCGAGAAGGTCGGCAGCGCGGAGGCCGACCAGTTTGTGACCATCCAGGAAGGCCGCGGCATCGTCAAGGCGGAACGCTATCGATGAGCTTCCGCGCGCATGGTGTCGGTCCCGCCTCCACGCGCCCTCGCGAAGACTAGTTTGTCGCACCGCTGACCACGCGATAGGCTTTCTCGATGTTCCCCACAACATCCTGCGGGAAGGTTGCGGGCATCTTCCCCGTGTACTTTGGCACCAGCGCCGCGGCCACACGCTGGCGAGTTTCCTCGAGCGTCGCGCCCTGCGCGTAAGCCGCCGCGGTCTCGGCCAGGAGATCGCGGAAGTACTGCTCCCACATCTGAAACTGCCCTTTGCCGCGCATCACGCCGCCATGCCCGCCGATGATGTAGTCGAAGTCGAGCTTCTCCGTCGCCTCCAGCATGCGGATCCAGTCGTAGGGGTAGCTGTCGCCCATATAGGGTGTCCAGCCGTGCAGCGCATCGCCGGTGATGATGACCTTCTCCTTGGGCAGGTAGACCACCGCGTCGCCGTCCGTGTGCCCCTTGCCCAGATAGAGGATTTCGACGGTGCGCGATTGCCGATAAAGGATGAGGCTGCGATCGAACGTCAGCGTGGGCAGCGTCACGCGCATGGCCTTGAGCTCGGCCAGATACGCCTCGGTCTGGCGAAGGTTTTCCTGGATCACCGCCTTCTTTGTCGCGTCCGTAGCCTTGGCCAGATCAGCCTTCAGCGTTTCAATCTCCTTCGGCACTTCCAGAATCTCGCGTTTCACGCGCGGGATGCCGCGCTGCTCGATGTTCTGGCGCGTCGCTTCCGATGAAATAATCTCCACGCCCGCCGGCCAAGCACCCAGATAAACCTCGTTGCCGTAGTAATGGTCCCAATGGAAGTGGGTGTCCACGACGTACTTCACGGGCTTCGGGGTTACAGATTTGATCTGCTCCATCAGCGCGCGGGCCGCCGAAGGCTTCGAGAACGTGTCAACCAGCATCACGCCGTCGTCGAGCAAAATCACGGCGCCGTTGCAGTTCACCTTGGTGGCCGGTTTGGCAATTGCGGCGTACACGCCGTCCGCCACCGGCTTCAGTTCGAAGAGCTCCTCCGCCGCCAACGGAGGTGCTGCCGCCAAAAGAATTATTCCCAACCATCGCCAGCACTTCATCCGCGTCCCTCCTTGAAGTTCTTGCCCAACCCTCTCCGGCTGAAGCGGGATTCTAGCAGGGTGACTCCTGAAACTCCAACGCTGCGCGGCCCCACTCCCGCGAGCCTTAAGGCCTGCGCTGCAACTGACCACTAACTACTGACAACTGCTTTGTGAGCCATGCTATATTTCCGCTCTCCAGAGGCGGCTTGGTTGCACTACCAGATGAGGCCGGGATGGTTCTCCTGAAGAGGGTCTTCTGGATTTTGATCGCGGTCGTCGGGGCAGCGGGTCTCGCCATGATTGCCGCGGCGCGCGGCGAGCCACTCAATGCCGTGTGGCTGATCGCCGCAGCAGCCTGCATCTTCCTGCTCGGCTACCGGTTCTACAGTCGCGTTGTGGCCTGGCGCGTCCTGGAATTGTACGATCGCCGCGCTACCCCTGCCGAGCGGCTGGAAGACGGTCGCGATTTTGTCCCTACCCACAAATGGGTGGTTTTAGGCCATCACTTTGCCGCGATTTCCGGGG
>JALHUF010000410.1 GCA_022866195.1 Terriglobia bacterium | reverse complement strand
GCGCTTCAGGGCCGGCAGCTCGGCCTTGGTGATGGTGTCGACGACGCTGATCGCGTTGTCGAAGCGGGTCAGCACGTAGAGCCGGTTGTGGCTCTCGTCGAGTGCCACGCCGACCGGTCCGCCGCCGCTGAGCGGCGAACTGGTGGAGACGTTGCGCGTGGCGGAAACCTTGCCCGACAAAAGGGAATCGGTACTGGACTGGAGATACACCACGGGGTCGGAGGCTGTCACATCGGTCTTGACGGTGCCGGAGACGGTGGCGGAGGCCTTAGGCGCGGAGCCGCCTCCCCCGCCGGAGACAGCGCAGTCGGTACGCAGTTGGCCGGCGTTATCGGCACAGCTCACGCCGCTGCCGGCGAAGTTCAGTTTCTGACGTTGGGGGAGGTCGTCGCCGGCTTGCTGGAGGAACTGGTAGAAGAGCGCCGGAGCGGTGGAGGAAGGTGGCTGGGCCTGGCGGCAGACCTCCGCGGCGACGCTCGCCACGTCAGGCACAACCCAGATTTCCGCGTGGACGCGTCCCTGAATGTTGAAGGTCACCACATAATAGCTGTCACCGGGCGTGGCGCCGAGGTTCGGGATCAAGTCGAGCCAGAGGTTGCCCGCGCCGTCGTTCAGTTGGCCGCTGGAGTTGAGGTAGCCTTTCACCACGCTCGGGCCGTATTCGACCTCGCCATAGGTGACCCGCTTATTCCTCTGCGCGAACACCAGCCCATATTGCGGCGTGCCATTCACCGTCACTATCACGCGCGGGTTTGCGCCCAGATCGTAGGTGGCGGCAACGTGCGTGCCTGCAATGGCGGAAGTAGGATGTAGGAAGTAGGAAGTGGCCAGGAGGGCAAAGGCTATCAGCGGCAGTTTCCCGACTTCCGACCTGCCTGCCCGCCCGCCTAGGCGGGCCCGCCGCGGCAGGCCTGCGCAGGCACGCTTCCCACTTCCCACTTCCGTTCTCTGCTTACTGCCTACCGCCTTCTGCCTACTGCCGTTCATCGCTCCTCCATCTCGATCACGAACTCGATCTGCGGGCCGCGGGCCATCCCGCCGCCGCGCCGGCCGACCAGCGCTCCCAGATCGTGGCGGACGATGCGCAGATCCAGGATTTTCGCCACGTCGGGATCGAGTCCCGTGGTCTCACCCTCGGGCACCGTGCGGTGGCTGATCGCGAGCGGCGTGTAGAAATCCGTGAGCGGCGCCGAGGTCAGAACCATGTCCACGGCACGCAAGTAGTCCAGGGCGTCCTCCGCCAGCCATTCCGGGTCGGTGCCGGTGATGGCCAGGGCGCACACGCAGCGCAGCGTTTCGCTGCGCAGGTCGGCGTCGGAATTCGCGTCGAAAGCCGTCTCCTGCGCCACCAGCACCAGCGCCGGCCAGTTCTGCACTGTCACTACTTCCTTGTGAAACGCGGCGAATGGCTTGAGCTCGCGCCCGGGCGGACGGGCGGCGTTGACAAGGTCGAGCGCCGCCTGCTGGTCGCGCTGGAGAATGGCAATCAACTGGTTAACTAGCGGCTTCGCGAATTGGGCTTGGTAGCGGGCGTTCATTGTCAACCCTTTCTGTAGCGGCGATGTCCTCATCGCCGGTCGGCGGCGGGGACGCCGCCGCTACAGCAATTCCTTCGCCCTGAGCAGCGACGTCTTCTCCTCGAGACCGCGCCGCACAATTTCGGTCCAGCGCTCGGCGCGGGTCCCCGAGAGCACGATGAGGGGCCGCGCGGGCAGGCGGCGCGTCCCGGTCTGGTGATAAAGCGCGTACGGCAGCTCGCTGCCCAACGTGAGGGATTGGTCTTCGAGCTCCTCGACGTGGCCGGCGGCGCCGGGTTCGGTAAGCGAGCGGAGCAGCGCGCCGGTCGCATAGAGAATGGACGGGCTGGCGCGCCGCCGGCGGAGGGTGGACGGCGCCAGCGGCGCCCAGGGCGTGCCCTCGGCACAGCCCTGGGAGGCGAACTGCCGCGCCATCATCTCGCGGAAGTCGTCGGCAATCTGCGCCAGGGCGGGCGCCTGGTCCACCAGCGATTCCTGGAACGCCCCGAGGGCATCCTCAACTGATTCCGCATTCATGGCGTAGGTGAACTCGATCATTGGCGATACTCGAAATCCGAAACTGGAAAAGCGTCCGCGGCGCAACGGGTACGGAGCAGCGGTCATGGAGTTCTGAATTCACAATTCAGAATTCATAATTCAGAACACGTCTTCCTTCTTAAACGCCGCGGTGCCATCTTCTGCGAGGCCTTCCTCCTGCCCCGCCACACCGCCGAACGCCGGATAGACGTCACCAGTGCGCGCGCCAGAGATGAAGAGCTTGTCGTAGGTTCCCCGGCTGAGTTCCGCGAGCATGTTTTCGTAGGAGCGGCGCAAGGCGTTGGGATTGGCCCAGCCCTGGGGAGAAGCTTCCGGGCCGAGCAGGGAAAACAGCGCCTCGCCCAGGTCTGCGGCCGCGCCTACTTCGTTCGCGAGTGAGAGCAGCGCGTAGGCCTGCGGGTTGGAGGTGGCCAGCCCCTCGAGTGTGTAGCCGCGACCGATAGCCAGCGCTGCCAGGCGCGCGCTCTGGCTCTCGATCCAGGCCTGGATCTGCGCGTCGGAAGGGTTCTGGTCCGGCACGCCGCGCTGGAATCCCGGATAATGAGCGGCAACCGCGTCGATCGATGTGAAACCCATAGAAAACTCCTACGCCATCAGCTATCAGCCATCAGCCGTCAGCCCGCCAGCAAGCGGGCTTGGGCTGAGAACTGACGGCTGAGAGCTGAAAGCTTCTTTACGCGACCGCGCTCAGCCACAGGTAAGCGGCATTCGCGGCCACCACCTTGGCGTCGTAGTAGAGCTGGACCTCGACGATGTCGGCCGTGCGCGACTCGTCGCGGTAACGCTTCACCAAAAAGCCGTCGGTGTTGGCGCCGAACAGCCAGGTGAACTGGTAGCCCAGCGACACGGTGCGCCGGCCGGGCGCGGCGGGTTTGCAGAACAGGATCGCGTTCTTGCCCCAGACGTAGTCCAGCGCCTCCGCGGCGGCTTCGTTGGCCGTGTTCTTCACCGCGGCGCCGATCAGGAAGCTGTCCACGTTGAACGCGGACTTCAGGTGGTCGGGCTGGATGATGCCCACCTGCGCGTACTTGAACCGTTCGATGATCTTCGGGTGGTTGCGCAAAGCCACGAAGACCGGGTAGCTCACCAGCAGCGAGTTCGGCACCTGGCCGACCTGCTTCTGAATGGTGGTCTTCTGGTCTTCGACGGCCTTGATCGGATCGGAGTTGGTGAAGTCCGACCACTGGCTGGTGCCGGAAAGCGTGGTGTTCTGCGTGACCACGGTGGGGTCGGTAGCCTTGGCGGCAACCACGATTTCCCGCTGCAGGTAGAGCAGGTCGGTGAGGGTTTCAGTGGTGTCCACATCCACGTCGATGGCCTGGTCGGCGTTGGCGCGCAGCTCATCGGGGATGGCCTGGGCCAGCGCGTGCCCTTCGCAGAAGTAGGTGTCGGTGGAGAGCGTCCAATCGATTTCGTTGGCGCGCGCTCCCGGCCGGCGGGCATCGTCCAGGATGCGGAAGCTGTCCTTGGAGTAGATGAAGTACTTGTTGGACTGCTTGGTGACGGGGATGCGCGGGAAGATCTGGTCCGCCACGAACTGGGCGTTGCGATAGGCGATGGAGACCTCGGTCAGAGCCTGGTCAACATGCACCATAGAAATATCAGGCATAGTAATGCTCCAGACCCTCGGGCGCTCTGCGTCTCGACGGCGGGTGGACGTCGGGACCCGGAGCAGCCGGGCGCTGGGCGCGCGAGGGGCAAAGTCCTGCGGCCGCTGCCAGCCGCAGGCTGACCCGCGAAGTGATTGAGGCATCGGTCCATCGGATCATCGAATCATCGCCAGGCATCCCAGCAATGACTCAATGGCTCGATGGCCCGATGGCTCGATTAGCTCACCGGCATCACCACCGGGTTGGGCGAGAGGAAGACGAAGAAGATCTCGCCGTCGGCGGCGGAAGTCTCAGCGATGCCCAGCACGTGGTGCAGGGTGGCTGAGCCCGGTACGGTAGTCAGGTCGGCCTTGCGCAAGGTGCCCGCGGCGTCGCCCACTTCCACGTAGTCGCCCTTGGCGATGCTGCCCTTGGCGTAGGCGCGCGAGATGCCGTACTTGCGCACCGTGACGTTCTCGTTCTGTTTCGCCTGGGCTTCCTGGGTGATGCCGCGCGCCAGTTGATTGGCGGCGGTGGGCAGCTTGCAGTCGTTGTCCCCGGTGCCGGGGATGACCGCGCGGTATTTCCCCATGCCCGCCGCCTCGGTCACCTTGTAGGTCTTATCCAGAACGTAAGTTGCTCCTGCCATTCGTTCCTCCAATGAATTCGGGACTCGGGACTGGGGACTCGGGACTCGCAGGCGCGGCGTATCTACCCGAGCCCCGAGTCCCG
>JALHUF010000409.1 GCA_022866195.1 Terriglobia bacterium | reverse complement strand
CTGGGCCGCGACCTGCCTGTGCGGGAGGGCATTCGCCTGGAGCGGGTTCTGCTGAAGCCCATGCGCCAGCTTGCCGATGCGGTCATTGATACGACGCGGATGAACGTGCACGAGCTCCGCGACTTCGTGCAGGCGCGGTTTGGAGGTGTGGCGGCGCACAAGAGCCTGTTGGTATCCGTCGCCTCTTTTGGCTTTCGCTTCGGGGTCCTGCCGGATGCGGACTTGGTGTTTGATGTGCGTTTTCTTCCCAACCCCAACTACGTTCCCCGGCTGAAGAGCAAGACGGGGCGGGATGCAGCTGTGCGGCGCTTCGTGGACTCCTTCCCGCAGACGCGCGAGTTCCTGAAGCGCCTGATGGATTTGCTGCTCTACCTTCTGCCGAACTATGTGCGCGAGGGGAAGAGCTATCTAACCATCGCCATCGGCTGCACGGGTGGGCGCCACCGGTCGGTAGCTTTGGCCGAGGAGACCGCGGGTGCCTTGGCGCGCGAGGGTTACCGGACCAAAGTATTGCATCGTGATATCGGGCGCGCTTCGAGCTAGGCGGGAAGATAAGGGCTTCGTGACGGGTTTCAGACCCGCCCGGACTCAAACGGCGAGGGCAGCGTGAACAACGTCATAGCGGTGGACGTCGGCGGAAGCAGGTTTCGCGTGGGGCTTTTCGACCAGGAGGGCCACCGCTTGCTGGTCTCCGATGAAGAGACCTTCCGCTCGGGTGGGCGAGATTGGATGCTCCAGCGGCTCCGGGAGCAGTGCCAATTCATGCGGCAAAAAAGCGATTATCCGGTGCAAGCTGGCGGCGTCAGCTTCGGCGGCCCGGTCGATTTTGAGCGCCAACGGGTCACTTCGCTCCACGCGCCGGGATGGGAGAGCTTCCCGCTGGCCCAGTGGTTCAAGGAGGCGCTCGGCTTGCCTTGCCGGGTGGACAATGACGCCAACGCAGGCGCTCTGGGCGAGTATCGCTTTGGCGCGGGCCGGGGAATTCAGTCGTTGGTCTATATCACGCTGAGCACGGGGATTGGGGGCGGCCTGATCTGCGGAGGCAAGGTTTTCCGGGGCAAGGACAGCATGGCTGGGGAGATAGGGCATTTGCCGGTGTCGGATTCGGGCGTGCTCTGCGCCTGTGGGGCCAGGGGCTGCCTGGAGACTTTCTGCTCAGGGTCTGCCATCGCCCAGAGGGGGCGGGAGTGGGCAGTGCGGCGGCCGGAAGCTGTGGCGAGGATGGTGGAACTGAGCGGCGGCTCGGCCGCGGATATCACTTCCAAGGCAGTGGTGCAGGCAGCCGCCGAGGGAGACATGGCAGCAACTCGCATCATTCGGGAGGCGGCACGGTGGCTGGCCCGTGCGCTCGTGACGGTCATCCGCATTGTCAACCCGGACAGGGTCATCCTGGGCGGTGGGGTAACGCAGGCGGGTAGCGTGCTTCTTGACCCGGTGCGCGAGTCGCTTGACGAGCTGGCATCCCCCTCCATCCGCCATTCCACCGAACTCGTCTTGGCGGAACTAGGGACAAACTCTCCCTTATATGGCGCGGCAGCTTTGGCCTTGGAAGTGGCTTAAGTTGAGCTGTGCCTATACCATTTCGTAAAGCCTGTGGAAAAATCTGAGGCCAACCGCTAAGTCATTGAAAATCCGAGGCTTATGGGGATAGGTTGAGGGCCATTTGGGGCGCAAGGAGGGGGCCGTTGCTTGACGCGGTCGTGCGTGAGGCACTAAGATGGCTTTTTTCAGATAGTTGTCGGTGCCTCCACCCTGCGAGGGATATCGGATGAGCCGAATTAGGCGCCTGCTTAGTTTCCTCCGGCCCTATGGCCTGCGCTTCCTCGTGGCCGTCGTTCTAATGGCGGTGGTGGGGGCCTGCGAGGCGCTCACCGCGCTCTTGATCAAGCCGGCCTTTGATCGTGTCCTCGATCCCCGCGCCGAATCCACTCCCATTCTCCTTTTCCAGGTGCCCTTTAGCGGCAGGGGGGTTCATTTACAGGACTTTCTGCCGAGCTACATCCACAACGTCTGGACCATGGTGGCGATTGCCATTATCGCCGTGACCGTGGCGAAAGGATTGGGGGAGTTCTTCGCCACTTACTCCATCAACTTCATTGGCCACTCGGTGGTGAAGGATCTGCGCGATCTGCTCTATTCGAAGATTATTCAACAATCAATCGGGTTCTTCACCAAGAATTCCACGGGCCGGCTGATGTCAGCCATCACCAGTGACATTGAGAAGATACAGAACGCGGTCTCCCAGGTATCCGCGGATTTCTTGAAGCACTCCTTCACTCTGGTGGGCCTGCTGGCAGTCGTCTTCTACGTGGACTGGCGCCTGGCGCTGTGCTCGCTTGCCCTGGTACCCTTCGTCGTGTTCCCCTCGGCCAACATCGGACGTTACATTCGCGTCTCCAGCCGGTCCAGCCAAGACAAGATGGCAGAGATCAACAATGTTCTGCAGGAGACCTTCACGGGCATCCGGATTGTGAAGGCCTTCGTGATGGAGCTGTTTGAGGTGGCCAAGTTCAAGGCGGCCACCCGGCGCCTGCTGAAGATCAACCTGCGCTGGGTACTCGCCCAGGCGGCAACCTCGCCGCTGATGGAGATTCTGGGCGCCTTGACCATTGCCGCCGTGCTGCTCTATGCGCGCAACGCCATCGTCCACCAAGCCCAGACGACAGGCGGCTTCGTGGCCTTTCTGTACGCGCTCATCAAGATGTACGAGCCCATCAAGCGCCTGACCGGCGTCAACAATGCCTACCAGCAGGCGGTGGGCGCCTCCGAGCAGGTGTTTCAGTTCCTGGATGTGCGTCCGGAAATCATGGAGAAGCCCGGGGCCATCGCGCTGCCGGGCTTTCACAAAGAGATTGTGTTCGACCATGTTCATTTCGAGTACGAGGACGGCTTTCCGTTATTGCGGGATGTGAACCTGAAGATTGCCCGGGGCGAGGTGGTGGCCATTGTGGGTTCGAGCGGGGCCGGCAAGACTACCCTGGCCAACCTGATCCCCAGGTTCTTCGATGTCACGCGGGGACAGATTCTGGTGGACGGCCAGGACGTCCGGGATGTGATAGTAGAGACGCTGCGCGCGCAGATCGGCATGGTGACGCAGGAGACCATCCTCTTCAACGACACGGTTTTCAACAATGTCTGCTACGGGCGGAAGCCGCAGAACGAGGCGGAGGTGGTAGAAGCCGCGCGCGTGGCGCTGGCGCACGATTTCATCATGGAGATGTCACAAGGTTACCAGACGCTGATTGGCGAACGCGGGCAGCGGCTCTCCGGCGGCCAGCGCCAGCGCTTGGCCATTGCCCGGGCGCTTTACAAGAACCCGCCCCTCTTGATCTTGGATGAGGCCACATCGGAGCTGGACACGGAGTCGGAACTACTGGTGCAGAAAGCGCTCGCCAACCTGATGGCGGGCCGCACAGTGCTGGTAATTGCTCACCGCCTCTCCACGGTGCGCCGGGCTGACCGCATTGTCGTCCTGGACCGCGGAACCATCTCGGAAATCGGCACGCACGAGGATCTGGTCAGCCGCGGGGGAATCTATCAGCGGCTGCACGAACTTCAGTTTGTGGATGCGGAACCGTAAGAGGAAGTCGCAAGTTGAGAGTCGAAGGTTGAAGCGGGAAGTCAGGAGTCAGAAGCGCAGCGCAAGGAACTGGCCACTGACAACTGGCAACTGGCAACTGGCAACTGAAGATGATTCGTAGCATGACCGGTTACAGCAGGGGGCGAAGCGAGGAGGGCGATTTCACGCTCGCGGTCAGCGTCAAATGCACTAACCACCGCTTTCTCGACCTGCAGGTTCGTCTTTCCCCCGGGCTGGAGTCCTTTGAGCCCCTGGTGCGCCGCGTGATCAAGGACCATATCGCGCGCGGTCACGTGGAAGTGCAGGTGGGCCTGGAACGCGCGGGTTCGCCCCAGCTTCAGCTTGATCGAAAGCTCTTGAACGCCTATCTCGGTACTGTTCAGGAAATGCGCCAGGAATTCGGCTTCGGCTCGGAGCCGGACCTGGTGGCGCTGTTGCGCGTTCCCGGCATCGTGGCGGTCGGCAATGGGGAGGTTCCGGCCGAGGAGTAGGTGCGGGTGCAGGAGGTTCTGGAACGCGTGGCCGGCCAGACGCTGGAGCGCCTGAACGAAATGCGGGCGCGAGAAGGCGAGGCCCTGGAGCGCGACATCCGCAGCCGCCTGGAGCGCCTCACGAACCTCGCCGGGAGCATCAGCAGACTCGCCGAGGATATCCCCAGCCTGTACCAGAGCCGGCTGGAAAAGCGGATT
>JALHUF010000408.1 GCA_022866195.1 Terriglobia bacterium | reverse complement strand
CTTCAATGCGGTAGCTGACCGGCCCGAAGTAGGTCGGCGCATCGCGGAGTTCAATCTTCTCACCTGGCGCGAGCCACCGACGCGGAATCCCAGCCGCCAGCCAGAGCGTGTCGCCGTCCTCACGCACCAGCATGTCCCGCAGCCGGTTGACGAATTTCGCCTCGTCCGCGACCTTATAAAATGGCCCACTGGGAGACCGCCACTGCCGGTATTCCTCCGTGAAAACATTAACGTCGGGGTAGTAGCAGGAGACGAAATCGTTGTACAGGTTTCGTAGCGCGGCCGGAACCTCGTGGCGCCGGAGATAGGCAAGGACAGGGTTTTGCAGGTTCGGCTGGAAGACCATGCCGCCGCGGCTGAACCAGTACTCGTCATCCACCCACCCGTGCACGTGCAGGCCCAGCGAGGTCGACATCGTCGCGTTGTCTTCCCAGTCGTCCAGAACCCAGTCCGCGAGGGGTTCATAAGCATGGAAGACGTCGGTGGTGAGAAGGATCATCGGCCCATAAAGCACTTCGCGGGTGGCGGAGAGGCGATAGGTGGGCAAGATCTTTTCGGGATAGCGGGAGTAGTAGGCAACGCGCAGGGGCCCGAAAAGCCGGATGCGCTGATAAGGGCGGGTGGGCACGTAAGGGATATAGGTGTTGTCGCGAAGGCGAATCACGGGGGCCAGCCGCGCGGCGCGCAGTACCGCGTCACGCAAGTCATGGGTGTAAGCTTCTGCCTCCTCGGCGTAACGTGTCGCCTGGGGCGCGCCGATATCCGCCAAAGCCTGCGCCAAGCGTCTCATGCCGGCGGCGGCAAAAGCATTCACCGAGAACCAGTGGCCCCAGTCGTGGTTGTCCTCCAGGTGGCCGGCCGGCAACAAGCCGTATTCAGGAATCTTCTCGCCAGCATCGAGAACCTGAGTAAGCTTGCGCTGCTCGATAATCCAGTCGGCCGCGCGCCTCATGCTCGGGGCTAGGCGCTCGAGCCACGCTTTGTCGCGGGTAAAGAAGTAGTGCTCGCCGAGGGCCCAGAGGACTGTACCGTGGTCCAGGTTGTACTGGTGCGCGGTGTAATCATATTCCGCGTCGACGCGGGCTCCGTGGTAGACGGCGCGCTGGTCGCCCGGGTAAGTGCCATCGAAAGGTTTCGACCCCTGAAGCTGAATGAAGGTATCCAAATACTGGGCGGCGAGCTGATGGTTCCCCAGCGCGTCGAGCAGAACGCACTGGAAAGCCGCCTCGTTGGCATATACCAGGTAGTGATAGCTGGCGGCGGGCACCATGTAGAGGCCACTCTTGGGGTCTTTCGTAGCGCTGATGCGAATGCGGCAAATCAGCCCTCGCGCAAAGCTCACGAACCGCCGCTCCGGGATGTCGAAGGGAACGGCGCGGGCCGTCACTTCCCGCCAGTAGCTCTCCACCCGAGACCGCTCGGTCTGATAGTCGAGTTCCGCCAAGCGCGCCCGCTCCGCCGCCGAAAGTCCCGGGATGAAAGGCAGACTGAAGAACACTTCCCGCGCCTCCTGGCCACCCAGCGGAATCTCGGCGTGAACGCCATGCAAAACCTTCGGGCCGTCTGATACGGGCGCGCGCGTGACGCGGGCCGACTCCGGCAGGCGCAGTCGCGCCCGGATCAACTGGCCGCCCGCTGCAACAAGTTCACCTTGCTCGAACGTGACCTCCTCGTCCGGATCGGTTGCCAACCAAAGGTCCGCGACTCTTGACTGGGACGTCGTGTTGTGCACGGTCAGCTTGAGCATTAGCACGGCTGGTGTTTGCTCGCTCCGCCCGGGGTCATCCGGTCCAAGCGGGCCGGAGAGCAGCGTCGCAAAAGCTTCCTCGCTGTAACTGATGCCGTCGGCCGTCCAAGTCGCGGTGGCCATCGGCAGGTAGTCTTCGAGGACGGTGAGCTTTGAGTCCTGCGAGGCGGGGCGGAAGGTGGGAGTTGCACCGGTGCCCAGGCGCCAGGAAATGCGATCCCCTTCCCATTCCAACCGCTTAAGTTCCGCGCCTTTTGCCTTGGTTCCACGCTTGCTGATGAAGATATTGCCGCCCCATTCGAAGGCGAACTTCTGCCAGCTCGCGTCCGCCGCCAGCGGCAAGTAGAGCCGACCGCCCTGCCGCTCAACCGGGTCGAGCGGAGGGATCTCCCTTGAGGCTCGCTCGTAGGTTTGCTCCGGCTCCTGCGCGAGCCGCGCGCGGATTCGCTCTCCTTTCTTGATAAGGGAAGGTGAAAAGGACCGCGGATCCGATGCGCGCGTCACGTAAGTGCGAAACTCCGGAACATACACTGGCCCTTTTTCGACATCGGGCACCGCGAAGGAGAAGGCGCGTTCCCCAGCTTCAATTGTCACGATGGTGACGTCGTGTGACCCGGGAAGTGCTGGCTCAGCCGCGGTCAGATTGAGGAGCAGCCCTTTAGGCGCCCCGTTTGTGCTCACCCGAAAACCACGAGCCTGGATGAAATCACCTGTCGATCCATTCCAGAGCCTGGCGCTCCTGAGCCTCCCGTTATAGACGCGAAGCCAGCCTTCCCACGTGTGTGGCGCCGCTTCTCCTGCGCCCAGTTCCACCCGCACGTCAACCTGCTTTTGCGGGGAGCCGCTGAAGACTTCAACGTTTTCGATATGAGGTTCTGTGGAGAAAACCAGTCGCAACTTCAGCGCGCGTCGGTACTCCAGGCCTGGTAGGTTCTTGGCACGCGGGTTCTCAGAATCCTCCAGGGGGAGGAAGGTGTAGCGGCACTCACCGCCCTGGCAAGAAACCCTCGTGGCTGCCTTGAGCCACTCCCCCTGCCAGGGATCGTCCACGGGGTCTTCAATCGTGGGCATGTGCGGCGGCGGATAGGGCCAATTGAGAAACCAGTACTCGACGCTCGCCTGGGGAGGAGCTCCCGTGCCCCGCAAGCGAATGCGTATTTCCCTGATGTCGCGCTCCTCGGCCCACTGGAGGCCGTAAATGTAGCGCCCATCTGCGGTTTTTTCGGCCCCCGGGCCGGGACGCTGAGCCGCATCGTAGTCAAACATGGTTTGGAGAATGTGTCGATCGGCCACACAGCAACGCCGGGCAAAGGGCGCAATATCCAACTCCGCCGGCGCGGCCGCAGCAGGCGCGCGGAGCATGAGCGCAGCAACCCAAATGAAGACCAACCAGAAACGTCGCAAATCCATACTCCTCACCCCGCGAGGCTTAGCGGTCGTATCGGGACGCAGTTCCGTTCCCAGGCGCGGAGAACTCGGCCTCGCCTCGTGCTGAACCTGCGCACCGCGGCACGACCAACCGCCCATCGTCAGGTTTCTCCTACGCGAAGTGAAGGAACTCGAAACCATACCACAAACCTGCGGTACCCAGCCCGACAGCGGGCCCAAATACCACATCCAAAGCGAAGAAAGGATCTGTGGAATCCAGGGCCTACACGGGCGGAGAGTCATGCTCCATTGAAGTCACACGGAAGCGCAGGCGGGCAGAATCACACCGGCTTTTTTCGCAGTGCGGGACTCACAAGGACAGGACCTGCTAAGTCTGGTCTCTGTAGGTAACCAAGTCGACGAGGAGTTGGGCTAGTCGGCGAGAATCATGGCGAGCCACGTGATCTTCCACTAACAAGTCGGCCAGGACGGGCTCGACGCCCTGGGTCCAGACTTCCTCGATGTCGGTCAAGACGGGCCCCACGTGCTGGGCAGCGTAACGCTTGTGCAGGCCCGGAGAAAGGTCCGTGTTATTAAGCACCACCAGGTCGAAGAGTCTCCTGCCCGCATGCTGGTGCAACGCCCGGAGATGGTCGGCAGCCGTGTAACCCCGCGTCTCGCCCGGCTGCGTCATGAGATTGCCCACGTACACCTTTAACGCCTTCGAGCGCGCAATTGCTTCCGGAATACCGCGGACCAGAAGATTAGGAATCAGCGAGGTGTAGAGCGACCCCGGGCCGAGCGTGATCAGATCGGCCTCCGCGAGGGCGGCGAGCGTTTCGGGCAGAGGCTGACAGTGGCTGGGCACAATTTGCAGCCGCCGGATGGGGACGCGAGTCTTGGCGATGCGAGATTCCCCGTCAATCACTCGGCCGTCGCGCAGGCGGGCCCGCAAGCGGACATCGGCGAGGGTGGAAGGATAGATCTCGCCACGAACAGCCAGAACCTCGCTTGAAAGCCGAACCGCCTTGGCGAAGTCGTGCGTCAAGTGGGTCAAAGCGGCGAGAAACAGGTTGCCGAGACTGTGGCCTTTCAGCCCTCGGCCGCTGCTAAAGCGGTACCCGAAAAGTCGCGCGAAGAGTGTCTCGTCTTCGGCGAGCGCCACGAGGCAGTTGCGGATGTCGCCGGGCGGTAGGAT
>JALHUF010000407.1 GCA_022866195.1 Terriglobia bacterium | reverse complement strand
TTCCACGGGCGTGCGTTTCCTCGACCACATGCTGGAGCTCTTCACCCGGCACAGCGGCTTTGACCTGGAGCTCACGGCGCGCGGCGACCTCGACGTTGATCAGCACCACACCGTCGAAGATGTCGGCCTCGTGTTGGGAGAGGCCGTGCGCGCGGCCTTAGGCGCGAAGAGAGGCATCAACCGCGCCGGCTACTTCGTGATGCCCATGGACGAAACTCTGGCGCTGGCCTCGATTGACTTGGGCGGGCGCCCGTACCTGGTGCTGAAAGCGTCCATCAAGGCGCGCCGCGTCGGCGATCTCGAAACGGAGTTGCTGGAGGACTTCTTTCGCGCCTTTGCCACGGCCGCCGCGGCCAACGTCCACCTGAAAGTCGCCTATGGTCGCTCCAGCCATCATGCCGTGGAGGCGCTGTTCAAGGCCTTTGCGCGCGCCCTGCGTGTAGCCTGCTCGCGCGACTCCCGGTTGAAGCGTCAACTGCCTTCGACCAAGGGGCTGCTATGATCGCCCTCATTGACTACGGTGCGGGCAACGTGGGCTCAGTCCTCAAGGCCGTGCAGTACCTCGGGTACCCCGCCCAGCCCATCGATCGCGCCGAGTTGCTCAATGACGCGGAGAAAATCATCTTGCCCGGGCAGGGGCACTTCGGCGCGATGATGAAGGCGCTGGAAGAGCGGCGGCTACTCGACCTTCTGCGCACGAAGCTCGCGGCGGGCGTGCCCTACCTCGGCATCTGCCTCGGTCTCCAGACGCTCTACGCGGGAAGCGACGAAGCTCCAGAGATTTGCGGCCTGGGCCTTCTCGCGGGCCGGGTTAGACGCTTCGAGGCGGTTGCGAAAGTTCCGCAGGTCGGCTGGAACCAGATTCAAATGCTACGGGAGACGGGCCTTTTCCAGGGCGTGCGCGAGGGCAGCTTCGTCTATTACTGCCACTCGTATTACGGACCCGTGACAGAAGAAACCGTGGCGGTCACCGAATACGGCGAGACGTACGCCGCCGCCGTCGAAAAGGGAAACGTGTGGGCGGTGCAGTTTCATCCGGAGAAATCGGCCGAGGTTGGCTTGAAGGTCTTGAAGAATTTCCTGGAGTCGTAAGTAACTCGCAAGAGTTCGTTGTTGGTTGTTAGTTGTTGGTTGTGAGAGCCGCTTTGGTGGTGTTCTACCAACAACAAACAACCTACAACTAACGGCTGCTATGTTCGCCAAGCGCATCATTCCGTGTCTGGACTGCAAGGACGGACGAGTGGTGAAGGGCGTCCAGTTCGTGAACTTGCGCGACGCCGGCGATCCGGGGGAATTGGCAGAGGCCTACAACCGCGCAGGCGCTGACGAGCTGGTGATGCTCGACATCTCGGCCGCGCGCGAGGGCCGCGCCACCCTGATGGATACGGTGAACCGTGTGGCGCGAAAACTCTTCATCCCCCTCACCGTAGGCGGGGGCGTGCGCACCCTCGTCGACGCTCGCCGACTGCTTGCCGCCGGCGCCGACAAGGTCGCCATTAACACCGCGGCGGTCGAGACCCCCGACCTTATCAGCGAACTTGCCGGGCGCTTTGGCAGCCAGGCCGTGGTAGTGGCCATTGACGCGCGGGGCATTCGAAATTCGAAAAGCGAAACTGGAAAATCGAAACTGGAACACCGAAAAGTGGAGGAAGAGGAAGTTCGATTCTCGAATTTCGAGTTTCGAGTTTCGGAAAGCCTCCCGGAAGGGCTCGCTCGTCCACGGTGGACAGTTTTTACTTACGGTGGCACACATGACACCCACCTGGACGCAGAGCAATGGGCGCAGCGTGTCGCAACGCTCGGCGCAGGTGAAATCCTGCTGACCTCCATGGACGCCGACGGGACGCAGGCGGGCTTCGATTGTGAGCTTACGGCTACCATCTCCCGGGCCGTGCCCATCCCGGTGATCGCCTCGGGGGGCGCCGGCGGCCCGGAGCACTTCGCGGATGTCTTCTTGCGCGGCGGCGCGGATGCCGCGCTGGCTGCCTCCATCTTTCACTTCGAGACGCACTCCATCCGCAGCCTGAAGGAGTATCTGCGGGCGCGGGGCGTTCCGGTGCGGCTGACGTGAAGACGGGCTCACAGTTCACAGTCAACAGTCGAGAGTCGGGCTCTTTTTCTTCAACTGTTGACTGTCGACTGTTGACTGTGAACTTCTTTCAATGATCATCCCCTGCATTGACCTCATGGACCGCAAGGTCGTCCAGCTCGTCCAGGGGCGCGAAAAGGCCCTGGAGCTGCCTGACCCGCTCGCCGTGCTCGCGAGGTTCGCCGAGTTCCCGGAAATCCAGGTGATTGATCTCGACGCCGCGATGGGCCGCGGCAGCGCGGGAAACGCCGACATCGTCCGCCAGCTCTGCCAGCGAAAACCTTGCCGCGTGGGCGGCGGCATCAGAAGCGTCGCGCGCGCGCTGGAAGTGGTAAACGATGGCGCCCACAAGGTCATCGTGGGCAGTGCGGCTTTCACCGCGCAGGGCATTAACCACGACTTTCTGCGGTCTC
>JALHUF010000048.1 GCA_022866195.1 Terriglobia bacterium | reverse complement strand
GAGATTGCCACCGTGCCCGGCGAGATCTATCCGGAACTGATTAACGGTGGAATTACGCGCTATGCGGGGGCCGACTTTCCCGACGCCCCCTTGGAGCCAACCCTCCGGAGCCACATGAAGAGCAAGTATCAGTTTGTCTTCGGCCTGGGAAACGACGAGCTAGGCTACATCATTCCTAAGGCGGAGTGGGATGATCAGGCGCCCTGGCTGCAGAACAAGTCGGAGCGCTGGTACGGCGAGATCAATTCTGCCGGCCCGGAGACCGCTGGCGCAGTCACGCGTGGGCTGGTGGGCTTGATCAACACGAAGTGATACCACCTTATAAAGAACGCTTACGGCAACGAATGTGCGATGGTGGTTAACCTGGCGCAGGCGCTGGGTGAAGAACCTGTGGCGGCGTGACTTTCGCCGGAATCCGCGCAACTGAAACAGCAAGACCGGGGCAGGAGTTGCGGCGGGCAGTCTACCCGGCGTGAAGGCCGCGTCTCCGCGCCGTCTGTCAACGGGCCTGGGGTTGAGAGGGCCCGGGCCAAGCTCACTTGACAGAGGATTCTGCGTCTCATAGCATGAGAGCTTGACTCGCGGCTAGTGCTGCAGGGTAGCCCCGGGAGGTAGTCTCCCAATCGTGCCGCCGGCGAACCGAAGTATCCTCGGCCTAGACCGGGCGAGGGCATCTTCCCGAGTGAGGTCGGCCCGTGAGAATCGAAGTGAAGTTTTATGACGACGTGGCGGCGGTGCATTTGAGCGGAAAATTCCTGGCCGGTGGCGATGGTCCCTTCCTGCGGCAGAAGGTAAAAGAGCTCATCGACGCCGGGACGAGGAAGTTGATCATCGACTTCTCCGAAGTCCCTTACATCGATTCCACCGGGCTCGGTTTCCTTGCCGGCACCCATGTGACTACGAAAAAGGCTGGCGTGCGGATGATGCTGGCGAGTCTTAATGTGCACGTGAGAAGTGTCCTGGATGGGGTCCAGCTTTCCCAGTTCTTCGTGATCGAAGAGGATGAGGCGGCGGCTCTCGCCAAGCTCAAGGAACCCAGCACGGGTTCCGAGGACTCCGGGCCGGCCTCAGGAAGAAACCCCAAAGCTAAGAAGCGTGCGTGAGCTCCCAGCGGGCAGGGGATGGCTCAGTTGCGGGGATTTTCTGCGCCGGGCAGCGAGACCAGCAATCCTGGGCTGCCGCGGGCGGCGCCACGCGCACCCTGGCCTGTCTACACCTGCGCAATCTAGTGGAATTCCCCAGAACCACAGCGCGGATTTTGGCAGAGGTAAGGCGAGGGGTTGCGTTTCCTCGCGCGACGTGCCTAGGGGGCATCTCGTGCAGGGGTGCAGTCGTTAGCCCGGGCTAGGAGGGGACGATCAAGCCCCGCTTGACAGCGTAGAGGACTATCTCAGCCGTCCGGTGAAGCCCCAGGGCTTCCATCACGTGGGCGCGGTGGACGGCAACCGTATTGACACTGATGTTCAGCAGGGCGGCGATCTCCTTGTTGGATTTCCCCTGGGCGATGAGTTGGAGGACCTCTTTTTCCCGCAGCGTCAGACGCTCATAGGGGTCCTGGCTCCTATCCGCGAAGGATCCGACCACGACCCTTAATGGCCACCCATGCTCAAGGGGCAGAGGCTTACTGTCATAGTGGGTGGCAAGTAAAACATTTTCTTGCATCATCGCCTGCAGCGGTAGATTGGTC
>JALHUF010000406.1 GCA_022866195.1 Terriglobia bacterium | reverse complement strand
GCCAGGCTACATGAGCTACGCAGAGAGCCACTTGTTTGAGTCGGGTGGAGGGAATTTGGAGGAGATTATGAGACAAGCCAGAATAGCTACGTTACATGCCTGCTGCCTGTTGGCAGTGCTGGTGTTTTTTGCGCCCAGGATAGCAGCGCAAGGATTGTTTGGGACCGTCAGCGGCGTCGTCACTGATCCGAGCGGCGCCGTAGTTCCAGGCGCCACTGTGAAGGTGACGAATATCCAAACGAATGTGGTCACCACACTGACCACGAACAATGTGGGCGCGTACAACGCTACGAGCCTGAACCCGGGCGTCTACGACGTGCAGGCGGACGCCAGGGGTTTCAAGACTGCCGTCGTGAAAGGCATCACGCTGGAAGTAAGCGCAAATCGCAGGGTGGACTTTGTTCTCGAAGTCGGCGCGACGACTCAGGTGGTGGAAGTCAGAGCCGAAGCGCCTCTTCTGCAGTCGCAACAATCCAGCCTCGGCCAGACGGTCAATCAGCAGCAGATCGACCTGCTGCCGACTCAGAGTGGAAGTGGGCGGAGCGTTTTCAACCTGCTCTTTCTGACGGCCGGGGTCTCCGAGCAGAAGGGCGGCGGCGGGGGCAACAACGATAACCTGCGCATCAACGGTGACCGGCCGCGCGACCAGGACTATGTCCTTGACGGCACTACCATTACGGCGCCAGTCTTCGGCGGGCAGGCGTTCAACCCCGCCGTGGACTCTATTCAGGAGTTCCGGGTCGAGGCCAATAGTATGTCGGCGGAATACGGAAAGAGCGGCGGCGGCGTGATTATCGCCGTGACCAAGAGTGGCACGAACAGCTTCCGCGGCTCTCTGTACGAATACCTCCGCAACGAAAAGCTCGATGCCAGGAATTTCTTCGAAGATCCCACACTGAGCAAGAACCCATTCAAGTACAACGAGTTCGGCGGCACGATCGGCGGACGGATTATCAAGGATAAGCTGTTCTTCTTCTCGGACTTTCAGGGAATCCGCCAGCACAGCAGTTCCCCCTCGGCGGGAAATGTCGTGCCGAATGCCGCGTTCCGGAGTGGCGATCTCTCAGGGCTGTGCTCGGCGGGGTTTGATCCCTCTGGCATTTGCCTGGGCTCCAGTGGCCAGGTCTATTACCCGGGCACGACAACTCCGGTTCCCTACAACGACGTTTCGGGGGATATTAGTCCCATCGCGCAAAGCTTTCTTGCGATATACCCCACATCCTCGATCCCGGGCCCCGCGGGAACGGTCGGCACAAACACGTTCAACTTCAGTTCACCCCGCCGCAACTCGTTGAACAGATTCAACCCCCGGATCGACTACAACCTTTCCTCTTCCGATCGCATTTTCGGTGCGTTCCACAGGCAGACCGGTTCCAATTCCGGCTATGACCTTGTCGTGGGGCCCGCCGGTGCACAAATCAGTCGAGCCAATGACTACGCATTGACGGTGGGAGAGACACACACCTTCACCACCTCCATGCTGAACGATTTTCGGTTTGGCTACATGCATCGAATTGGCGCCCGGGCGCAGTACGGCCAGGGCTTCACATCTCCTGCTGACTTTGGAATCAGCGGGATTCCCAACTGCCTATCGAGCATTCCCGATACGGCCGGCGGAGTCAAATGCGGCACACCCGGGGTCAGTATCGTTGGGTACAGCGGCTTCTCGAGCGGAGAAACGCTCTACGAACCTGCGACCACCGTCCAGTTTAGTGACATGGTTACGAAGCTTGTTGGTCGTCACACCCTCAAGATGGGCGCCGAGTTCCGTCACTATGCCATCGACAACTACCAACCGAACGGCGTAACCGGCAAATTCGGCTTCAACGGCTTAGAGACGGGAAATGGTTTTGCTGACTTCCTGTTTGGCGCCTTGAATACCGGTGCGAGCGTTCAGGTGCAAAACGCCATGGTTTCAACCCGGGCTTGGGCCTATGCGTTCTTCCTTCAGGACGATTTCAAGGTTACGCCCAAGTTGACGCTCAACCTCGGCCTGCGATACCAGTATGACCAATCCTTTCACGAAACGCACAGCGGCCTGGCGTTCTTCAATCCCTACACTGCCGCGTGGGAGCAGTTTGGTGTGAATGCACCTTCCACTACCTTCGATCCATCGCGGAAGCAGTTTGGACCGCGCGTAGGATTTGCCTGGACCGCGGCCAGGGGCTTCGTCGTCCGGGGTGGCTATGGAATCATGTTCCCCAGTGTAGTCGGCCACGGTCGGGCCGGAGACGGCCAGCCAGGGCCCAACCTCCTTGCCACGACTCCTATTCCGGGCGGCACCGATTGGTCGAACTTGCCCACAATTACGAGCCCGGATCCATCAGCGATTAAGGCTCCCTTGCCTGTGAACAGCAATGTCTCCTGGTCGTCTTGGGCGCCCCGCAAGCAGAAGCCAACTTATGTCCAACTCTGGAATTTCACCTTGGAGAAGCAGATCGGCTCGAACACGGTCGTCCAGCTCGCCTACGTGGGAAGCCGTGGGGTCCACCTGCCGATCAATTATGCTTATAACATCTGTCAGCAGTCACCCCAAAGCACTTTGGAGTTTGGTTGGGATGCGACCACGAGCCCCTACTGCTCTCCTGAGGCCGCGCAACTGGCGGGCATTTGGAACCTCTATGTTAATCCCGGCTGGTGGGGACTCTCGAGTTCGACCTACCACTCGATGCAGGCGAAGTTCGACCGTCGCTTCGCGCACGGCTTCTCACTGCTGGCGAACTTCACCTGGAGCAAGCTGAGTGACGACTCTTCGTCGGATTGGGGCGGTTTCTGGTCGCTCGATGCGCTGGGCCAGGACTTCTACAATCGCCGGGCGGAGCGGTCCGTCAGCGCTGGAGATGTTCCGGTCCGGCTCACCGTGGCCCCGATCTACGAATTGCCGTTCGGCCCCGGCAGGAAGTGGGCCCAGAGCGGTGTCGCCGGCCAAGTCATCGGCGGCTGGCGCGTCACCGGCATCTATACGGTCAGCAATGGTTATCCATTCGGAATCACGGATAACTCCTACGGATACTGCAACGCCGCCCACCTCATCCAGGACCGGCCGAACATGATCGGCAACCCACTTCCCG
Organism: Terriglobia bacterium; assembly: GCA_022866195.1. Taxonomy (GTDB): domain Bacteria; phylum Acidobacteriota; class Terriglobia; order UBA7540; family UBA7540; genus JALHUF01. The sequence goes on along the minus strand of JALHUF010000406.1, from coordinate 5,564 downwards.
CCGGGTTCAATCAGACGGTCCAGCACTGGTTCGACATTACCGCATTCGACTTCTCAGGGACTTGTCCCGCGGCAGGATTGGTGGCTCAGACCGGTGGGTACGATACGACGAAGGCGTTTGGAGATGCGCCACGCTATTTCTCGAATATCCGCGTACCGGGAGTGAACAACATCGACTTCTCCCTGCAGAAGGATTTCCGGCTGCCTGTGGGAGAACAAACCCGGCTAACCTTCAGAGCCGACTTCTACAACATGCCGAATCATCCGCAGCTCGGAGCGCCGGTGTCCGATCCGACGCAATCGACTTACGGAACGATCAATTACACCTCGATCAGCAATAGGACCGTGCAACTTGGATTGCACCTGTACTTCTGAGCTGATCGTTACATGCAAGAACACGGGAGTGCCCGACCTGGCACTCCCTTTTCCTGACTTCAGCCAACAACATGAAGGTCAGAGCTGGGCGGGAGCGCTGAACCAGGCGCTCCCGTTCTGCTGTCTGCCTGCACTGTCCAACTTTCAGAATTGGTGCGCCATTCTTCAAAGCTCTTCTTCCCGTCGAGCACTTCACTCGCCGCTCCGCTATGAAAACCTTCGTCCTGACCGATCGCCCACGGCGCTGCGAGGCTGAGCAACGACCACGTAGGGCGCCACGCGCGGCCGTGCGGGAGATGTCAATCCTTCGCCCTTTCCGCGATGGCCTTGTCGGTTTCGCCCAGCGCTGCATAGGATCGCGGAGATGAAACGGGCGCTGAGTGCTGACACCGACGGGTCTATGCACTATCGGCTGGGGCGGTGGCATCAGAAAAACGGCCAGACGCGCGAGGCCGCTGAAGCCTTTGCCGTCTCGACCAGGCTTAAAGCCGAGAAGTTGAAGCACGACACCGAGAGGTTCACCGCCCTCCAGCCCGCGGACTAATCCCCGACGCTTGTGAGCTTCAGGATTGTTAGCGGCCCGAAAGGGCGTGTAACACGGATGACCCCGCCGAGGATTTAAGCACTTTCCGGTGGCAGGGACGGCCTGGCCTTATCTCAGCCTGCGGCATCGGGAGCCAAAGGCCGGCGCTTCTGCACGGCCGGCAGAGCCGCGCCCCAGCGGGAACTAGCGGGCGCGGATCGGAAGCGCCGCAAACGTGCTCAGCGCACCGCCCACACAGAAGGCAACCAAATTGCGCCCGGTCGGGCTGCTTCGCTTTTTCTGGCTCTGCCCGGGGAGCAAGTAGAAGGCGCCGAAAAAGACCACTGCCCCGCCACAAAGCACCAGCCCCATTACGGTCTCCAAACGCGGCAAAGGTTTACAGCATGTGGCTGCCAAGGGAAGAGTCTCCGGGTCGGCGTGACTGTCGGAGGCTTGCTTGCTGACCCCGTCCGATTCCGGACATCGTCTTTTCATAACCGTACAGGTGCGGGCCTGCCTATCAAGGCTAAACCCTTTAGAATCAATATATTAGCTTTTGGCCAGGATATTGCAGGAAGAGGCTCCAAGGAGTCAGATATGGACCGCCCCATCGATCCTCTCTTCAAGCGGCGGCAAGCCCTCAGGCGCGTGGCTTTTTCGATTCTCGGCTTTGCCATCGTAGTCGCCGTATTCACGGCGGCCAGGGCATGGATCACCCCCTCGCTCAGCAGGGACAGCATTCGCACCGCACGGGTTGACGTGGGGCCCATCGAGTCAACCATCACGGCCTCGGGCACTGTAGTCCCCGAATTGGCGCAGGTGTTTTCGAGCCCCATTGATTCGCGTGTACTGAAGATCCTCAAACGGCCCGGAGACCAACTACACAAGGGTGACGCGATTGTGCAATTAGATGTCAGCCAATCGGTGCTCGCGCTGGAGAGGCTGAACGAACAACTGGCCATCAAGGAAAACCAGCAAGGCCAACGCAAGCTGGAGCTGGAGAACAGGCTCATCGAGCTGCAAGGCCAGATCAAGGTGAAGACGCTCGACCTGAAATCCTACGAACTCAAGGCGGCGCAGCAGCGACAACTTCACCAGGCCGGCCTCAGCTCCCAGGACGAACTTCGCAAGGTGGAAGTCCTAGAAGAGAAGACGCGCATCGAGCTGAAGCAACTGGAAGGTACCAGCGCCAACGCCGAGCGCGCCACGCAGTCCCAGTTGGAAGGGCTGGCCCTGGAGACCCAGATTCTGCAAAAGGAGAAGGCCGAAGCGCTCCGCCAGCTGGAGTTGGCCACCACCAAGGCGGACCGCGAGGGTGTTCTCACCTGGGTGGTCGCCGAGGAAGGCGCCACGGTGCGCAAGGGAGACGTGATCGCGCGCCTGGCGGACCTGAGTTCCTTCCGCGTGGAGGCCACGGTTTCCGACGTCCACGCCAACCGCCTCAAGCTCGGCATGCCGGTGAAAGTCCGCTTGAGCGAGCAGGACGTCCTGGAAGGGTCTGTGTCCAACGTCCTGCCCACCATCAAGGATGGGATTGTCACATTTTTCGTGAGCCTGGCGGACCGGTCGAACCGGCTGCTGCGCTCCAACTTGCGCGTGGACGTGTTCATCGTTACGGACCGCCGGCCGCAGGCGCTCCGCGTCAAGCGGGGGCCCTTCGCGACCGGCGCAGGAAAGCAGGATGTGTTCGTGATCCGCGACGGCGTGGCCGTGAAGACCCCGGTCCTGTTCGGGCTGTCCAGCTTCGACAACTTCGAAGTGCTGGAAGGGCTGTCGGAAGGGGAGGAAGTCATCGTTTCCGACATAAAGGATTATCTGCATCTGAAGCAAGTCAAGGTGACCCGGTGAGAGAGGTTTGCGGGGCGGCGTGCTGCGTGCGCTGAACACCCCGAGCGGCGGCGAACCGCCGCGCCAGAGCACAGAAGGAGACGCCATGATTCGCCTAAGCAATGTGGACAAGGTTTACCGCACCAGCCAGATTGAGACGGTCGCCCTGAGCAGCATCAACATGGAAGTGAAAGAAGGTGAGTTCATTTCCATCATGGGCCCCTCAGGTTCGGGCAAGACCACCCTGCTCAACATCCTCGGCTTGCTGGATGTCCCCACGCGGGGCACCGTGCGGCTCAATGGCGGTGAACTCACTTCCTATCGCGACCGGGATGTGGCCCGGATTCGGAACCGGGAAATCGGGTTTGTGTTCCAGACCTACCACCTCATTAGCGATCTGAGCGTGGTGGACAACGTGGAAATCCCGCTGCTCTACCGCCGCCTGCGCGGCGGGGAGCGGCGCAAGTTGGCGCGCGAAGCTTTGGAGCGCGTGGGGCTCTCTTCCCGCATCCATCATTTTCCCTCGCAGCTTTCTGGCGGCCAGCAGCAGCGCGTCGCGATTGCCCGCGCGATTGTGGGAAAGCCGCGGATCCTGTTGGCCGATGAGCCCACGGGAAACCTCGACAGCCAGATGGGCGATGAAATCATGGACATCATCACCAGCCTCAATCGGGAAGTGAAGACCACTGTGATAATGGTGACGCACGACCCGCGTCTCGCCGCCATAACAGAGCGCATCATGCGGCTGTTCGACGGCCGTCAAGTCAACTAGGGAGCGCCTGGGAGCGCGGGCGTCACGCCCGCATCGCGGCGGGGCAGGCGCCGACATGGAAGGCTGCGACAGAGGAGGCTGAAGTGCTAAAGAACTACCTCAAAATGGCCTTTAAGGTTCTGCTGCGGCGAAAATTCTTCACGTTCATCAGCCTGTTTGGCGTCAGCCTCACCTTGGTGGTGCTGATGGTCCTTGTCGCGCTCTTCGACCACACCTTCGGCGCCTACCCGCCGGAGACAAAAACGGATCGAACCTTGGGCGTCCTCTTTGTAGAGTTCAGAAGCCCCGATGACCACAGCATGATCAATGGCTTCGCGGGCTACGGGTTTCTGGACCGCTATGTTCGAACCCTGCCGAACGTCGAGAAGGTTTCGCTCTACAGTTTCCCGACCACCGCGGTTTCCTACCTGAACGGAGCTCCCGTAACGTCGTGGCTCAAGCGCGCCGACGGAGAGTTCTGGCAGATCCTGGACTTCAGGTTCCTGGAAGGCAGGCCCTTCACTCCCCAGGATGAAAAGGACCGGAACTTTGTCGCCGTCATCAACGAAACCACTCGGAAGCGATTCTTCAGCGATGGCCCGGCCGTGGGGAAGTTCCTGGGAGTGGACGGGCAGCATTTCCGCGTGGTGGGAGTGGTCCCCGACATTCCCATCCTGCGCATCGTGCCTTTTGCAGACATCTGGGTTCCCATCAGCACGGCCAAGACCGATACGTACCGTGGTCAGAAACTCTGGGGAAACTATCTGGCCATGATTCTGGCGCGTCAGCGCTCCGACTTCCCGATGATCAAAGATGAATACCACGACGTGCTGAAGCGGGTGGAGTTCCCAGACCCACAACACTATAACAAGGCGTTCGGGGAAGCCGAAACCCTGCTGGATGTCGCTTCGCGCGCTTTCCTGCTGGAAAGGGGTTATGGAGAAAGCCCGGTCAGGCGATTCATGGCCTGGCTGATCTTGCTGATGGTTCTGTTCATGCTCCTGCCGACCATCAATCTGGTCAATATCAATGTCAGCCGCATCCGGGAACGCAGCTCGGAAATCGGAGTGCGAAAGGCCTTCGGAGCCTCTTCCCTGACGCTGGTGGGGCAGTTCGTGGTCGAAAATGTGTTGCTCACCCTGGTGGGAGGCGGGTTTGGATTTGTCCTGTCGTATGGGGTGCTGCACTTCATCAGCAGCACCGGGTTGATCCCTTATGCCCACTTTGGGGTCAACTACCGCATCTTCCTTTGTGGCCTGGCGATCACCTTGTTTTTCGGCTTGCTCTCCGGGGTTTACCCGGCCTGGAAGATGTCGCGCCTGCATCCGGCGGTGGCTTTGCGAGGGAGGGGCTAATGACCAAACATCTCCTGAAGCTGGTGTGGAACCGAAGACGGGCCAATGCCCTCGTCGTGCTGGAGATTTTCATCTCCTTTCTCGTCCTTTTTGCCGCGGTGACCTTGGGGGCATACTATGCCGACAACTACCGCCGGCCGCTGGGCTATTCCTACGAAAACGTCTGGGACATCAGTGTGGGTTCGCTCATGGAAATGATCTCGGGAGATAGCGCGACCGAGGACAAGAAGAACATTACCAAGCGCCTCCTCGCCGCGCTGCGGGATTTCCCCGAAATCGAGGCCAGCGCGGGAATGGACAATCCCCTCTTTTCCATTGGCACGTCCAACGGCGTTTACCACCACCAGGGACGGAAGACTCTGGCGTCATTCTGTGCGGTCACGGACGGCTTCCAGGACGTGATGCGCCTCGAGTTGGTCCGGGGGCGCTGGTTCGAAGCCGCCGATGACGCCCTGGATTGGGACCCCGTGCTGATCAATCAACGGCTCGCCAACGAACTCTTCGGGTCGGAAGATCCGCTGGGTAAGAACATTGGGAATCCCGAAGAAAAAAGGCAGGCGCGGGTGGTGGGAATCATCACCGAGTATCGTGAGAACGGGGAGTTGTTTGAACCGGAGAGTTATGTTCTGGCACGCCGGAAACTGACGGGCGTCGCCGAGGACCGCATGCTCCACCTGGTCATCAGAGTCCGTCCGGGTACGACAGCAGCGTTTGAGGAAACAGTAATGACCCGG
>JALHUF010000405.1 GCA_022866195.1 Terriglobia bacterium | reverse complement strand
CCGAACCAAGGCCTGATCGGAGGCTTCCAGAAACACCAGGGCAGGCTTCAAGTTGTTCCGCGCCAAGTTGTGATACATGGCGGGAAGCTGGCTGAGGGCTTCTCCGCCGCGAATGTCCACCACCACGACGGCGCGCCGAATGCGACTCCCTGGGGCACCGCAAAGCTCCGCAAATTTGGGGATCAGATCGATGGGCAGATTATCAACACAATAGAAGCCCAGATCCTCAAACGCCTTGAGGACTGAGCCCTTCCCCGACCCGCTGAGGCCGGTGATCACCACAAACTGCCGCGGGAGCTTCTTGGTGGACGCGGATCTCATAAGAACAGTGACCAGTGACGAGTGACAAGTGACAAGCGGGCGAACTTCGTTGATGACCTTTTACTCGTCACGCTTCACTCCCCACTTGTCACTAGCCTCCTCAGGGCTCGGGCTCGATCAGGCCCAGCTTGCCGTCTTCGCGCCGGTAAAGGACGTTGACGCGTTCCGTGTCGGCATTGCGAAACACTACCAGACCCATGCGCGTGGAATCCAGAGTCTCAATCGCCTCTTCGACGGAGAGGGGCTTGATGGGGAACCGCTCCGTCTCCAGGATCTGGTGTTCCTCGTGGTCCACGCGCCGAGTTCCCAGCACGTTGAGCAGAATCGCCGTGGCCGGCTTGGGCCGACGCTTCCGGGTGCGGCGCCTAGCCAGCAAGCGCACCGCCTGCCGCTGCAACTTGTTCAGGGCGCCGCTGAGGGAACGGCGCGCGTCCCCGGTCTCCTGTATCCCGACCAAGGTGTGGTCGCGGAACTGGAGGGTGACTTCCGCGGTGCGCCGGTGTTTTTCCGCGGTCAGGATGACATGAATGTCGAAGCGATCGCGCAGGAGGCGCGTGAGCTTCCGTAGACGTTCTTCCGTATAGCGCCGTAAGTCAGGGCTGACTTCCATCTGCCGACCGGTAAAGTCGATCCGCATGAATAAACCTCCTCGGACTTCGCTGGAGGGAAGAGGTAGTGGGGGGAGCTGCTCAAGCCTTCACCCTGCGCTGGTGGGTGCTGGGAATCCGCATATCCTCGCGATACTTGGCCACCGTCCGCCGGGTCACGCAGATGCCCTTCTCCCGCAAGCGCTGGGCAATCTGGTCATCGGTCAACGGATGCAGCGAGTCTTCTTCCTCGATCATTTTCTTCACCAGCCGCTTCAAGTTGATCAGCGAGGTGGACCCGCCCGAGGGTCCCTGAACCGCCTCGGAGAAAAAGAAGCGGAGCTCGTAAACGCCCTGAGGAGTGTGGGCGTACTTGTTCGCCACCGCGCGGCTGACGGTGGAGGGATGGACCCCGACTTCCTCGGCCACCTCCTTGATCATCATGGGCCGCAGATGGTCGATACCCTTGTCGAGGAACTCGTCCTGCCGGCGGATGATGGCCTCGCACACCCTGATGATCGTTTGTTTGCGCTGCTCGATGTTCTTGATGAGCTGGATGGCCGAGGTGAAGCGCTCCTTGACGTAGTTCCGGACTTCCCGCGTGGTGCCGCTTTCCGCCAGCAGCCGGCGGTAGTGACGGCTCAAGCGCAATTGGGGGAGGCCGTCCTCATTCATGACCACTTGATAGCCTTCCCCCATCTTGACGAAGGCCACGTCCGGCTCGATCAGGCGCGCCTGAGCGCGGTTATATCGCTGTCCGGGCCGCGGGTCGAGCTTGCGAATCAATTCCACGCAGCGCTCCACGGCCTTGACGGGGCGGTCCAGCGCCCGCGCGATCTCGCGATACTGCTTGTTCTGGAGCTGCTTCAAGTGCTCGGAAACAATCTGTTGCGCCAGGGTATTGTCCGGGGCAAGTGTCCGGAGCTGGATCAGCAGGCACTCGCGCAGATCCCGCGCGGCGACGCCCAGCGGGTCAAATTCCTGCACCAGGGCCAGGGCGGCCTGCACATCCTCCAGCTGGTGTCCCCCGGTCTGCGCCATCTCCTCCTGGGTGGCCGTAAGGTATCCATCCTCGTTCAGATTGCCGATGATCGAATGCCCGGCGTCGCTGACCGTGTCGCGGCAAATCGATAGGCTCAGCTGCCATTCCAGGTGATCGGAGAGCGAGGCGGGTTGGGACAGGAAATTCTCGAAGGAGGGCTTCTCGATGACTTCCGCCGCTGGCGACTTGTAGCCCGGATCCAGGTAGTCAGCGAAAAAAGACCCGAAATCAATTTCTTCAAAGGAGTCGTGACTGTCACCCGTTACGACGGGCTGGTCGGAGGCCGGCGCGACGGGCTTGACCGCTTCGTTTTTCTGCTGCTCGACTTCTTCCAGCGAAGGCGCGCTTTCGGACAGTTCATCCAGGACCGGGTTGGCGACCATCTCCTGGTTGATCATCTCGCGCAGCTCCAGCTTGTTGAGCGCCAGCACGCTGACCATCTGGACCAAGCCAGGCGTCAAGATCTGCTTCTGCGCTACCTTGAGATGCAGCCCGAGTCTGGGTTGAGGTCCGCCCATCAAACCGCCAAGCGAAAGCTATCGCCCAGGTATATCATCCTTACCTCGGCGTCGTTGCCCAGCTCCTCCGGCGTGCCCGCCCGGAAGATCCGGCCGTTGTTAATTATATATGCGCGGTCCGTGACGCGCAGCGTTTCCCGCACGTTGTGATCCGTCACCAAGACGCCGATCCCCGATTCCTTAAGCTGGACAATGATCTTCTGAATGTCCAGTACCGTCAGCGGGTCGATCCCGGAGAACGGCTCGTCTAAAAGAATAAATGATGGCGAGATGACTAGCGACCGCGCGATTTCCACGCGCCGCCGTTCTCCTCCCGAGAGCAGGTAGCCGGCGCTGCGCCGCACCTGCTGCAAACCCAATTCCTCGATCAACTCCTCCAACCGTTCCCGGCGCTGCGCCGGAGTGCGCGGCAAGGTCTCCAGCACCGCCATGATGTTCTCTTCCACAGTGAGTTTGCGAAAGATGGAAGGCTCTTGAGGAAGGTAGCTGATGCCGTTCCTCGCCCGGAGGTACATGGGCAAGTGGGTGATGTCCGCTCCGTCGAGGAGGACCTGCCCCGCGTCTGGGGTAGTCAGGCCTACAATGATGTAAAAGGTCGTGGTCTTGCCCGCGCCATTCGGCCCGAGCAACCCTATCACCTCTCCTTGAGCGATCCTCAAACTGACGTCGTCAACAACCTTGCGGCCTTTGAACGACTTGCTCAGATCGACTGTGGAGAGAATCTGCATTGCCGCTCATTGCGCGATGCGGTGCCTGGAAAAACTGGGCGACTCATCACCTCCATCCACGCGCAGCCTATCATCGTGAATGTAGAAAGTCAAACGCCGGCCTGTGGTGAAGCCCTTCTCCGCGTCGTAAACTGAGGGCGTCCCGCCGCTCAGCACGATTTTCCCCTCGCGCGCGAAGTATTCAGCGTGCTCCCCGGCGGCGCGTCGCCCTGGTTGTACTAACGACACGCGCCCCTCGGCCACCGCGCGTTCCATTTCTGATTCCTCTGCACTCGGCGCGGCGGAAAAATAGACATCCACGCGCTCCGCCTCCATGCTGGTCTTCTCCGTCTGCAGCCGGACGTTTCCGCGATAGCTCGCCTTGCGCCCCTCATCGAAGTATTCCAGGCGGTCGGCGCGGATGGTGACCGGCCGAGTCTCAGGCTTCCCGGCGGGAGCGGCAGCACTTCCCTTCAGCAGGGACGCCGGCTGGAGGTGCGACGTCCGCACCTGCTGCCCCGAACTCACTCGCCGTTCCGCCCGGTAAACATCGAGGGAGGACGATTCCACCACATCTGTGCCGTGCCAGGCGCGCACGCTTCCTTCGTAATGCACAAACTGGCTGCGGCGTTCCGCCACCACCCGGTGGGCGAGCACGTTCGTGGGCTCGCTCCGCTTCGCGCCCGCCGCGGGGCCGGGGCCTCCCAAGTGCGTGGACTGTACCTTGCCAATTCCCTCCGCCGTTTCGGTGCGCAGATCCAGCACAACGCTTTCGGCGCGGGTTCGCGTCTCGAGATCCCAGATCCGCGGCTGGCCGGTGAGCGTCAAGGTTTCATTTTCGGCCAAGTAGGAAGCCTGCTCGGCGGTGGCTTGTCGATCACCGTCGCGGAATTGGTAGGCGCCAACTTGCTGCACCGCGCGCAGCGTTTGGGTGGCGGGGTCGAACGAGGCTTCCAGGCGCTCCGCGGAACTCTCCTGCGCCAAGCTGCCGCGCGGGGCATTCCTGGGCGGCTGGAAAACGATCCGGGTTCCGGAGATGCCGCGCAGCGTCTCCAGCCGATTTCGCGCGTCGAAGTCCATCCGGAGTTGGCCAGCGGTAATGATTCTCTCTCCCACCCGAGGATCGGGCGGCACCAGCACCAGCTTGCCTGCACCTACGGTCTCCGCCTGCTTCAGGCTTTGCCCGGCGGATTGGAACATGAACCGAACACTGCTGGCGGTGAGATCCTTCTTCTCCGCCGCGACGCTGCCAGGCGCGGAGGGCTGAGGCGCGCTACCCGCCGCACGCAGCGACTCGATGGTGAGCCGAACGCCTCCTGCGGCGCTTCCCTTCTGGGCTTCTGGGTGCGTCCCGGCAAAACTCACCTCGACCTGTTGCGCCTCCAGATGGCTGACGTTCCCCTCTCGCCGCGACTCCACCCGCACGTTGCCCTCTGCCCAGACGCCGCGCAGTTGCTCGTCGAGCGGGTCGAAATCGCCCCGCACCCTCTGGGCGTTGCCCTCAAGTTGCGCCGGCGCGGCAGAGTCCACGACTCGCACACCCTCTTCCAGCAACGCCTGGGTGATATGGTTCTGATCGTCCAGGGTCACCGTTCCTCGTCCCGCCTGGACGCGGCGCGGGCCCTGGCTGAACTCCACCGGACCCGAGAGGACGATCTCTCCTTTCTCCTTGTCATAAAGCACGCGGCTGGCTGTAAGTCGTAGCGGACCCTGCCTCTCGGCAGCGCCTCGCGGCAGCATCTCCGCGCTGATGTCCTTCTTCAGTTCCAGCCACCCTTCCTTGGTGGCGTAGGCCATGCCCTGCGCCGACCCGGATATCGGGCCGATGTGGAAGCGCACGGGCTCATCGCTTACCACTAGCGAACCCTGCTGTCGAAAAGACAGGCGCGAGGTTTCCAGCTGCACGCGCCGCCGCTCTCCCCGCCCGCTCGCCGTCCCTGGCAGTCCGACATTCAACTCAATCTCCACGTTCCCCGCACTGTAGAGGTCACCGGACTGAGCGTTGTACTGACAGCGGCGGGTACGTAACACGTCGCGACGATTGCCGGTTCGACCGAAGACCTCCACAAACACATCCTCCAGAACGGTCGTCCCTCCCTGCTTGAAAGCCACCGTCCGAGCTGCGTGCACCGTGAAGATTTGCCGACCTTCATCCGAGCGCGTGAAGGAATATCCGGAAAGCTGTTGATTGACGTTGGTCGGCAAGACCTGAGGGGCGCGGACGGGTTTGTCAGCACGACGGCGGCTCCGCCAGTAGGTCAATCCCACCGTGAGGAGGGTGGCCGCCAGCGCCCCGCTCACAATCCTGATGACCAGCTTCCTTCGCCGCGCGACTTGTGTTACCGGAGTTGCCAAATCCCCAGTCCTTTCCTAGTTGTCAGTTGTCAGTCGTTCGTTGCCCGCTCGCCGCTCTCACCGAGCGAGGGTGTTCTGCCTTCTGCCTTCTGCCTTCTGCCTTCTGCCTTCTGCCTTCTGGCTCCTGCCTCCTGACTTCTTCCTCACCTTCCCCCCGGCTGCCAAT
>JALHUF010000404.1 GCA_022866195.1 Terriglobia bacterium | reverse complement strand
CTACATCAGGCGTTTCAGCGCGGCGCGGGCCTCCGCAATCTGCGGCAGCTTGGCGGAAGAGTTCTCGAAGTGGCTCAGAAATTCCTGGTAGGCGTTGATGGCCTCGGCTTTCTTGCCGGTCTGCTCCAAGATTCTTCCAAGGTAAAACTGCGCTAAGGTGTAAGAGAGGAAGTCGTGAGTGATGACTGCGGCGTCGTTAGCCCAGAGATGGTTCACATTGGACGCGAACCGCAGGTGCCGCTCGGCCTCGGCCAGCATGCCCAGCTCGAGATAAGCCCGACCAACGTCCAGCGCGTACTCGGGCCAGAACTGTTGGCCGAGCTGCGGCCAGCTCGCGATCACCTCCTGCCACCGCCCGGCATAGGCGGCGGCGTCCAAGCGCTGAAGCCCCACTCTCTTCCCGGCCCTGTACTCGCCCACGAACGGCGTCAGCGAGGTGCGTAGAGCGGCGAATTCCTTCTCAGCCGCCACGTCCTTTTTAAGAATCAGGTAAGCCGTGCCGCGTAAGTCCGCCGCCCCGGGCGATACATGGCGACGTCCCAACGCCAGTGCTGCTTCCGGCTGGCGTTGCTCGAAATAGATCTGAGCCGCTTTCAGTAGCGACACATAGGCCATGCGGGGGTGCCGGGACGCAGATATCTGCGCCACTTCCTCGTAGCGAGCCACTGCGCGGTCGAGCCGGCCCCGGCCCACCTCGATGTCGCCGAGCACGCTCGCCGGCCCCGCCCGGCCGGGCCCGCTGGCTCTGTCATACGCCGACTGGGCACTTGCTTCCGCCAGGGAATACTTACCCTGATGCAGATAGGCAAGCGCAATCTTATTTGCAGCCCTCCCGAACCAGGTCGGGTTCAATTCCTGGTTCCGCCGATAGGCTGCGATCCCCTCCTCCAAGCGCCCATTCACTGCCAGTACGTCGCCACGGGAATCTATCGGATTGGGGTCATTGGGCGGGAGCAACGCGGCGTAACGGTCCAAGGCGGCCAAGGCGTGCGGCACGTCGCCCTCAGACGCGCAAGCATAGGCGAGCATGTTGTAGGAAAACGCCTGCCGATCATCCAGGCGGATAATCTCTTCCAAGACCGGCTTTCCTTCTGTCTCTCTCCAGGTTCTCGCTCGGACGTAGGCAAGTTGGAAGCGCGGTTCAATTTCGCGGGGGAACTCGCGCACCGCCGTCTCGGCCACCTGCTCAGCCTCCTGCATGTGCCCATCTTGCAGGAGCCGTCCGCACTGGATTACGAGCTTCTGGAGACGGGGCAGGGGTAAGCGGTCGGCCAACTGGGCGGCGCGGGCTGAGGCTTGGCGCGCGGCTGCAAAATCAATACCAGAAAGCGCGCCCGCGAGCTGGTAGTGCGCCATGGCGAATTGGGGGTCGAGTTCCGTGGCGCGCCGAAACGCGCTGGCTGCTTCCTCCATGAAGAAACGGTCGCGGTAGCTGAGGCCTTCCTCGTAGGCGCGCAGGGCCTCGAGATTGGACGTAAGGCTGGCGGCGACGTTGGGCTTGGCGGGCGCCTCGCTGGGCGCCAAGCGCGCCAGGATGCCAGCGGTCGCCTGGTCAACCATGCCGAAAACCGCCTGGGCGTCGTCGCCCTCGACCTTGTCCGCGAAAAGGAGTTTTCCGGTGGCGGTCTCTTGGACCCGCAAATCCAGGCGGAGGCGCGAGCCCACCTTGAGCAGCGCGCCGCTCAGGAACATGTCGGCCTGGGCTTCTTTCGCGACTTCCTGGGCCGCGCCGGGCGGCAACCGTCCTTCGCCCTTTGTCCGGCGGCTGATCAGGCCTCGCACCCGCTCGGTAGAAATAACGTCCAGCGATTTTGCCTGGGCCAGGTTCGTGGTGAGCAGTTCGGCCACACCACGGTCTAGCCACTCGAGCGACCGGTCTTCCGTCATGTTTTCGATGGTGACCACGGCCAGCGCTTTCCGAGCACCGGGAGCGCGCGGTGGACGAGAGAGCCAGTATCCGATGATCGCCGCCGCGATGATGGCTGCGCCAGCCAGAGCGATTGCCAACTTCCGCCACCACCCTGGCAGGAGAGCGCTCGGCGCTCCCGCAGCAGATTCAACAGCCGCCGCTACAGCTCGCCCTGAATCCGTGTCACGCTTCAGGCGCTTCAGGTCTGTCCGCAGTTCGGAGGCGCTCTGATAGCGCATCTCCCGGTCTTTCTCCAGGACCTTGGTGATGATTCGCGCCAGGTCGTCGGGCAAGTCGGGATTCAAGCGCACCGGCGCCGTTGGAGCACGATTCAGAATCGCGTCGAAGATGACCGCCGTGGTGTCGCCGGAGAAGGCTGGCCGCCCTGTCGCCATCTCATAGAGCACCGCACCGAATGAGAACAGGTCCGTGCGCGCG
>JALHUF010000403.1 GCA_022866195.1 Terriglobia bacterium | reverse complement strand
GGAACAACTGCGCGAGGCCGACCGGCCCGACTTCGAGACGGCGCTCACGGTGGCGCGCTCGCGCCTGAACCATTTGGACTCCTTCACCCGGAGCTTCGTGGACGTGATCCGCCTGCCGCAGCCGGAACTGCGTGCCTGCGACCTGCGGGAGCTTCTGGAGGACATCGCCTTCCTTATGAAGCCGGAATGCGAGCGGCGACGCATCCGGTGGGCCTGGGAAGTCCGCGAGGCGCTGGAACCGGTGGCCATGGACAAGAACCAGATGGAGCAGGTGTTCGTGAACGTCCTGAAAAACGCCGTGGAGGCTATCGGCGAAAATGGAACCATCACCATCCGGTTGGGGAAAAAGGCCGGGCGCGGTTATGTGACGGTGGAAGATACCGGCTGCGGCATCTCGGCGGAGGTTCGTGCCAATCTCTTCACGCCGTTCTTCAGCACCAAGAAAAATGGCCAGGGCCTGGGCCTGACTGTAGTCCAGGAAATCCTCACCCGCCACCACTTTGATTTTTCTCTGGAAGCCCTGCCCGGCCAGCCTACCCAGTTCTCGATCTACTTCTAAAGGGCTAGCTGCCCTTCTCCCCCGCGCGGGAATTCGCGGGCGCTCGCCGCCGCTCCTCGTAAACGGTGACCAGTAGCGTGCTCCCCAGAACCAGCACGCCGCCCAGCACCATGAACCTGCTCAGCCGCTCGCCCAGAACCACGGCGGCAATCAGCACGCCGAAAAAAGGAATCAGATAGTTCGAGAGGCCTGCCTGCGTGGCGTCCAGGCGCGCGAGGACGTGGAGGAAAATCACCATCGAGAGGAAGTACTGAAAGACGGCCAGAATGATAAGCCCCAGCCAGACCAGGGGAGCGAATTGCGGAAGCTGGCGAAAACCCTGCGGCTCCACGTACAGCACGATGGGCAACATGAAGACAAATACCGCGTAGTAGCTGTAAAGGAGGACGTGCAACGGCGAGTAGCGCCCCAGCAGCTTCTTGCTGTACACGTTGTAAAAGGCGCTGCCGTTCACGCTCAGGAAGATCAGCAGATTGCCGGCCAGGAAGCGGCCGCTGGTGAAGTTCAGTTCCCGCCAGTCGATGCCGGAGCATTCGAGCACGCCGGCAATGGCCAGCGCAAAACTGAGCCAGCGGATCGGTGTCATACGCTCGCCGAGCACGAAGTAGGCCATGACCGCGGTCGAAACGGGCAGCGCCAGCATCAGGAGCGCGGCGTTCGAGGCGAGCGACCAGCGCACGCCCCAGGTGATGAAAAGTTGCGCCACCACCTGGCCGAAAACACCGATGAGAATGAATTGCAGGACGTCGCTCCCGGGCACGCGGGCGGGACCGCGCCCGGGATTCTCGCGCTGCCGCTCGCGCCGCACGATGGGGATGAGCATGAGCGTCGCCAGCGTCATGGGAAAGAAAGTGGCGAAGACCGGCCCCATCTGCCGCTGGACCAGCTTGACCATCACGAACTGGCTCGCCCAGATCAGATTGCAGATGAGCAGCAGACTCCAGTCACGAACCCGAGAGATCGCAACCACGCAAGAACCCTCCCCGGCGAGCGCCTGCTACCGTGCCAGATCACTTTCCCTGAGTCAAGAATAGTTCCGCTTCCGGGACGATGCTCGCGCGCGACGGTTTGCTTTGGCGTTCTTCTGACGCTATGCTCAAGCCTCCTCGGCTCCCCGCCCGCAGTCTGACGGAGTCCGAGTCGGGAATAGGACAATGTCTGCCGCGCAGGAGAGACCTGCGGACTAATCCTCAACCGAGCGGAGTATCCCATGAAATCAAAGTGCTTGAAGACCGCCGCCCTTTGCCTCTGGCTTGCGGTTGCCGCGTTCAGCTTCGCGCAAGGGCCCGCCACCCTGAGCCGCGTCACCGTCAATCCGCAGGAGCGCTTTCAGATGATTGACGGCTTCGGAGTCAATTTCAACGGCACCTACTTTCGCGAAGCCCAACAGCCGATGCTCGATATGCTGATTGACGATCTCGGCGCCACCATTTTCCGCCTGGACCCCTACGGCGTGACAACCTGGGAAGTCACAAACGACAACGACGATCCGAACGTCATGAACTGGGAGTATTACAACGATCGCTATTCCATCCCCGCCTTCGAGGCTTCCTGGGCCGCCACGCGCTACCTGAACTCGCGGGGCATCCGCCCCTTCCTGACGCTGAGCGGCACGGTCCCGGACTGGATGCTCGACGACCAGGCGCCGCTGCCCAAGCATAAGGTCTGCCGCGCGGGCTCGGGAATTCTCCACCCGCTGACGGGAAAGCCTCCCCATCTCAATCCGGCGATGTACGAGGAGTTCGCAGAAACTGCCGTCTCCCTGCTCGTCTATGCGCGGACGAAGGCGCGCATCGATTTCGAGTACTTCAGCCCGCTCAATGAAACCGACTGCTACCCCGTGGAAGGTCCGCGCGTCGATCCTGAAGAAATGCCGAAACTGCTGAGCGCCATCGCGCGTCGCCTGAAGAAGGAAGGCCTG
>JALHUF010000402.1 GCA_022866195.1 Terriglobia bacterium | reverse complement strand
TTTGCCGGAGCGGTCCTCGGGTATACCATTAGCCACTACGTCGTGCTGCGCCGGTCGTAGCGAGAGCTTGCGGAAGGAGACGGCAGCGAGGCGGAGCGAGAAGGGAGCCGGATGAGCGGGCCCTTTGAGCGGGTCATCCTGGTGGTTTTGGACAGCGTGGGCATTGGCGCAATGCCCGACGCCGCCGCCTATGGTGATGCGGGCCGCGACACGCTGGGCCACATCTGCGAGCGAAGAAAACTGCGGGTTCCGAACCTGGTTCGCCTGGGCCTGGCCAACATTCGCCCCTTAGCGGGCTTGACTCCCTCACCCAGCCCCGAGGGTGCGTACGGGAAAGCGGCGTTGCTCTCGCCCGGCAAGGACACCACCACGGGCCACTGGGAAATAGCAGGAATCATTCTGGACCGCGCCTTTCCCACCTATCCGCACGGCTTCCCCCGCGAACTCATCGAGAAGTTCGAACAGGCCATAGGGCGCAGGACGTTGGGGAATCTTCCCGCGTCCGGAACCGAAATCATCAGGCAATTGGGCGAGGAGCATCTGAAGACCGGTTGGCCGATTGTGTACACGTCGGCGGACAGCGTTTTCCAGGTGGCAGCCCACGAGGAAGTCATTCCTGTGGACAAGCTCTACCGGATTTGCCAGGTGGCACGCGCCATGCTCCAGGGCGAGCACCGCGTAGGGCGGGTGATCGCGCGACCCTTTCGCGGCCAGCCAGGCTCATTCGTGCGCACGGAGCGGCGTCACGACTACGCCGTCGAGCCGCCCTTTCCCATGCTGCTGGATATTCTGAAGGATGCTGGGCTGGAAGTCGTGGGGGTAGGGAAGATTCCCGAAATCTTCCTCCACCGCGGCGTCACGCGGTCCTGGCCCGGGCAGAGTAATCGCGAAGCATTGGAGAGCGTCGTGGCGGCGACCGGTGAGTGCTCGCGAGGCCTGGTCTTTGGCAACCTGGTGGATTTCGATATGCTTTACGGGCATCGGCTGGACATAGAGGGCTATGCCAGGGCGTTGGAAGAAGTGGACGCCTTCCTCCCCAGAATCCTGTCGGCGCTGGGGCCGCGCGACCTGCTGATCCTTACGGCTGACCACGGCTGCGACCCAGTCGGCCCTTCCACTGACCATTCGCGCGAATACGTGCCGATCCTCGTCGCCGGCCCCGGCGTCCGCGGCGGCGTCAACCTGGGGACGCGCGCCACGCTCGCCGACATGGGGGCGAGCATCGCAGATAACTTCGGTCTGCATCTGGAGCAGGGGAAGAGTTTTCTGGAAGAGATAGTCCGATAGGGCCGCAGGCGCGCGCGGTTTCACCTGCCGGTGGAAGCTCGGGCGGGCACTTCCACTTTCGGCGCGTAGTAGCCGGGGCGTGTCCGAACGGCCAACCGCTCGCGGGTGCGCGAGTACGTGGCATCTACGCGCACCGCGCGGAAGGTGCCATCCTTCTTGGTGTTGGTGGGGTAGTAGGCTAGGGTGTACTGGTTGCGGAGATCGCGGGCGATCTGCACGCAGGTCGGTTCCACCTCATCGAGCGACTTGGGGAAGTAAGCCTGGCCGCCTGTCGCCTCCGCGAGCAATTTCAGTTCATCCGCCGGCTTGCCCCTGGCCCGGCCCCGCTTGAACAGGCCCCCCGGCTCCAGCGTTCCCAGCAGGCCAATGGTGTTAATCACCGCATTGCCTTTTTGCGCGTAGTGGATCAATTCCTTGAAAGTATAGCGGCTGGCATTGTCCTCGCCGTCCGTGACCACCAGCAGTGCCTTCTTATCGCGGTTGCCGAGTTTCATGTGATCGATTGAGGCATAGACCGCATCATAAAGGGCGGTGCCGCCCCGCGAATCGATCTTGTCCAAGGCCGCCTTCATTTCTTCGAGGTTGGTGGCGAAGTCGCCGGGGGTATCCAGGTAATAGACGTCGTTGAAGTTGACGATGAAGACCTGATCCTGGGGGTTGGAGGTCTTGACGAAGGAGACGGCCGCCGCATTCACCGCCGGCCGCTTCTCCTTCATGCTGCCACTGTCGTCGATCACGATGCCCAGGGTGACGGGGATATCGGCATGGGTGAAGACGGAGAGCTTCTGCACCACGCCGTCCTCATAAACCTGAAAACTGTCCTGCTTGAGGTCGTTGACCTGACGGCCCTTCCTGTCGACTACCGTGGCGTGCAAGACGACCAAGTTGACGTCCACGTTGATGGTGTATTCGCGGCGTTTCCGCTCGGCCTGCGGGGCCTGGGCGGAAAGCAGGCCGGGCAGGCTTAGCAGGGCGATGACCGGTCCGGCCCGGCGCAGGGCAGCACGCAACACTGTTTTATTGAGTCGGAGCATAGTATCCGGTGCGGGCATAGACTTGGAGTGGAGGCAGCCCCTTGGGGGGATTCAGCTTCACCTTGATGCGTCGCCAACGTCCATCGCGCACCAGGTTCGACGGCTTGTATCCGAGCACGTATTGGTTGCGCAATTCGATGGAAATCTTCTCCGCAATGTCCGGTAACTCGTCCGCATCTTCCACGCTGAACATGCGTCCCCCGGAGACCTGCGCCATCTCGGCCAGCAGACTGGGGCCTCGGGCCTCCTCCGGGGTGCGGGCGCGCGCGCTCAGGGGCTCGAAGATTCCCACCGCGT
>JALHUF010000401.1 GCA_022866195.1 Terriglobia bacterium | reverse complement strand
CGGATTGAGCGCCCGGCGGAGAAAAAGCAGTGACCGGTGAAAAGTGACGAGTGAAGAGAACAAAACGCAGGGTGCCGGGATCCGATTGCTCTCGACGTGTCACACGTTGTTTGTCACTCGGAACTGCTCTTTTGACTGTCAACTGTCGACTGTCAACTGTTGACTTCTTTCCATGCCCACAAGGCGCCAAATCTTCCAGAGTTCGCTGGTGGTGGGATTCTTCTCCCTCCTGGGCGGGCTCACGGGCATCCTGGTGGACACCAGCATTGCGGCCCAGCTGGGCCTGTCGCGGAGTTCCGACACGTTCTATGTCGCCATCACTGTTCCCTACATCATCACCAACCTGATCTCGGCCACGGGCCAGTTCTCCCTGGTCCCTTTCTTCGCCGCCCTGGAGGCTCGCCATGCCGCGGAGGAACTCTGGCGGCGCTTCAGCTATGCGGTTAGCGTAATCTTTCTGGGCCTGGGTGGAATCGCTCTGGTGGGCGCGACTGCGACTCCCTGGCTGGTCCGGGGCATCGCCCCCGGACTGACTACTCCGCAAATCGAGTTCGCCTCTCAACTCGGTCGCTGGCTTTTCATCATCATTGTTCCCGCCGGCGTCTCGGAGGTCTTCCGATCATTTCTGTTGAGCCAGCGCCGCTTTGCCTTCCCCTCGGCCGCCGGTTTCATTCGCAACCTGGCCGTGATTGCGAGCATTATTCTCACCTTCCCGCGGTACCGTGAGTACAGCATCGTCCTGGGTTACTTCGCGGGCTATTTGCTGCAGTTTGTGCTGCTCGGCGGACAGATTCTCCTTTCGTTTCCCGTCCGTTACTCCCTGACCCTGAAGGGCAGCGGCGCGGCCTTCCAGAACCTCCGCGGTGCGGGCACGGTGCAAATCACCACAGCGATGGCTTGGCAGGGCGTAGTGGTCGCGGAAAGGATCATCGCCTCTTTCCTCTCACCCGGGACACTCACCGCGTTGAACTGGGGCTTCAAGATCATGTCCACGTTGGCGGAGTTGCTGGCGGGCAGCGTAGGCACCGCCGCTCTCCCGGCGCTGGCGAAAGCCTTCGCCCGCCAGGCGAAAACCGAGGAGCGAAAAATCTTTCAGCAAACGCTCAAAATCAGCCTGGCGCTGGTATGCCCGGCGATGGTTTTCTGCCTGCTTTTGGACCGGCACATCATCCGGCTGGTTTTCGAGCGCGGCAGTTTCACCCCGGAGGCCACCAGCCTGATGGCCCTGGTCTTCGGCTATTACAGCCTCAGCTTGCTACTCTATTCATTTGTGCGTGTCCTGACTTTCTATCTTTTCGCGCGTCATGACGCCGCGGTCTCCCTTCGCCTGACCATTTTCCAATACGCGCTCAACGTTGGCTTTGACCTTCTCTATGTCGGGGTCCTGCGCCTGGGGGCCGTCAGTATCCCGCTTGGCCTGTTTACCAGCCTGATTCTGACGTGCGGCTTGGCCTTCCATCGCGACCTGGCTAAAATCAGGTCTTCGTTCGACCGGGCGTTCGGTGTTT
>JALHUF010000400.1 GCA_022866195.1 Terriglobia bacterium | reverse complement strand
ATGCGAAGAGTGCGGAGCGTGCATCGACATCTGTCCCGTGGGAGCGCTCACCAGCGGCACTTATCGTTACAGGGCCCGCCCGTGGGAACTGACCTACACCGGCACCATCTGTAACCATTGCGGGGACGGGTGCAAGACCACGCTCGCCATCCGCAACAATCAAATCATTCGCGCCAACAACCGTGACCACTCCGGGCTCAATGAGGAGTTTCTCTGTGTCAAAGGTCGCTTTGGATGGGATTTTGTTACGAGCAACCAGCGCCTTACTGCGCCCCTTATCCGTCGCCAGGGCAAACAGGAGCAGAGCACCTGGGAAGAAGCCCTCACTCTCACCGCCGAGCGCTTGAAGGTGGTCCTGGCCCAGCATGGCCCCGAATCCATCGCCGTGATTGGTTCCAATCGAACCACCAACGAGGAAGACTACCTGCTGCAACGTTTCGCGCGGACCGTGCTCGGCACTCACAATGTAGATCACCATCGCACCGCCGACTTCTCTTCCCTGGTGCGGGCCCTGACCGCAGCCAACGCCTCCGACCGCTACGCTACGGTGCAGGACGTCTTCGAAGCTTCCAGTATCTTGTTGCTGGGAAGCGACCTGACCCATCAGCATCCGTTGCTCACTTATCAGATCCGCCAAGCCGTGCGCCAGCACGGGGCGCGCCTCTACGCAATCAACAGTTCTGAAATCAAGCTGCGCCGCCAAGCTAGCTACTATCTGAAAGTGAAATCGCGCGGCGAAGCCGTGGCTGTGCGCGCCTTGGCCGGGAGCGAGCGGCCCGCTGCGGACCTGTGCGACGGAGGGAACGCGGAACTGGAGGCCCTGGCGCACGCGCTTAGACGTGAATCCGATACGGTCATCCTTTTCGGCGACGAGATTCAAGGCGTGGCCGTCAGCGAACTGGTGCGCTGGGGTCTGACCCTGCAAGGGAAGACGCGCTTTGTGGCCTTGGGCGATTATGCGAACTCCCACGGCGCCGCCGACATGGGCCTGTTGCCCGACACCCTGCCTGGGTATCTGCCCGTCACGGACGAGGCGGCGCGCCGGCATTACGAATCGGTTTGGGAAGCAAGAATGTTACCCACCCCGGGCCGGAACATCCGCAGCCTTCTCGAAGGCATTGAATTCGGGGAGACCAGAGCGCTGCTGGTCTTTGGTTCGAATCCGGTCAAGACGTTCAAGCTGGACCCCGCCATGGTGGGCAAGCTTGATTTCCTCTTCGTCGCTGAACTCTTCCCGACGGAGACCGCGGAACTCGCCGAAGTTGTCGTCCCCGCAACCAGCTTCGCCGAAAAGGACGGCACGGTCACCAACACGTGCGGCGAAGTGCAGGCGCTCAAGAAAACCATGCGCAAGGCGGGGACGCGCAGCGATCTGGAAATTCTGCTGGCCTTGGCCCGCCTCTTCGGCCAGAAGTGGCCTTATCAGTCGGCGGACGATGTCAGACGCGAGATCATGGCGCAAGTCCCCGGTTATGCGTTACCGTCGTCCAGCTTGCTGCTGGGCCGGGCGATCGCCACCCGGCCAGAAGGGATGCCACCGACGCTCGAACGACCCGACCTGGTTTTCTCCTCGCGTGACTCGCTTTTTGCTTCCGGCACCGTCAGCCGGTACAGTTGGGCCTTAAACTCAGTGGACGAAGCCAGGAAACCTTATGGCCACTGGTTCTAATATGCCGCTTCTGCTGCTCGCCATCCTGGCAAAGGTGGGCGTGGTGCTTCTGGTGCTGCTCACGACCATCGCCTACGCCGTCTGGCTGGAGCGGAAGGTTGTGGCGCGCATCCAGTCGCGCTGGGGACCCTATCTCGTCGGGCCGCATGGTTTACTCCAGCCCGTGGCCGATGCGTTGAAGATCTTTTTCAAGGAAGACATCGTCCCCACGGAAGTTGACCGCGTCGTATACTGCCTGGCCCCTTTCCTGGCTTTTTCCCTGGCCTTGCTATCCATCTCGGTCATCCCCTTTGGAGAATCGGTGACGATCGGCGGGGCAACAATTCACTTCCAGATTACCGACCTGAACGTGGGCCTGTTGTTTGTTTTTGCCGTGACGTCGCTGGGGGTTTACGGCGTCGCCCTGGCGGGATGGTCATCGAACAGCAAGTACTCGCTCCTGGGCGGGCTGCGCTCCTCGGCCCAGATGATCAGCTACGAACTGTCGCTCGGCCTGGGAGTTGTCGGTGTCGTGATGCTGGCCGGCAGCCTCAGCCTGCGGGAAATTGTGGAGCATCAGAGCGGCCTATGGAACGTCTTCGTGCAACCCGTGGGTTTTCTCATCTATTTCACGGCGGCCGTGGCGGAGACCAACCGCGTCCCCTTCGACCTGCCGGAAGGGGAGTCGGAGCTGGTGGGCGGTTTTCACACGGAATACAGCAGCTTCAAATTCGCCATGTTCTTCATGGCGGAGTACGCCAACATCGTCACGGTCTCGTGCCTGGCCACTCTGCTCTTCTTCGGTGGCTGGCTGGGGCCGGTATTCGGGCCCCCGCTCCTGCGGGCTCTCTTGCCGGTCTTCTGGTTTTGCCTGAAGGTTTTCTGTTTTCTGTTTCTCTATATCTGGATTCGTGGCACTCTTCCCCGCTTTCGTTACGATCAGCTCATGGCTTTCGGCTGGAAATTTCTGTTGCCGCTGGGTCTGCTGAACGTGCTGGTGACGAGCCTGGTCCTCGCCTGGCGGAGCACGTAGCGTATGGCGCCACTGTTTTACATCTTCGCGGTTCTGGCCATCCTGGCAGCGCTCAGTGTTGTCCTGCAACGGACCCCGGTGTACAGCGCGCTCTCGCTGATCGTCGTGCTCTGTTCGCTGGCCGTGGTCTATCTCCTGCTGGGGGCCGAGTTTCTGGCAGTAATCCAGGTAATCATTTACGCCGGCGCGATCATGGTGCTCTTCGTGCTGGTCATCATGTTGTTGAACGCGAGACAGGAAACACCCAGCGACCGCAGCCGTCTGGCCCGTTGGTTGGGCGCGCCCTTGCTGCTGGTTTTTCTCGGCGAGCTCCTCTTCGCGGTGTGGGAACGTTTTCCGGCTGCCACCACGCGGGCCGCCGCCCTGCCGGACGCCGGGCCGCGGGCGGTAGGCGCCTTGCTTTTCCGCAGCTACGTGCTGCCCTTTGAGGTGACGTCGATTTTGATTCTGGTGGCGGTGCTGGGCGCGGTCGTTCTGGCCAAGAAGCGGCTCTGAGGTTTGAAGCATGGTTCCTCTGGCTCACATTCTGGCGCTGAGCGTGATTCTTTTCGGATTGGGCGCGGCGGGATTTGTCTTTCGCCGGAACATCATCACGATTTTCATGTGCATCGAGCTGATGCTCAATGCCGTGAACCTGGCCTTCATCGGTTTCTCGCGCTATCTCGGGAACCTGGATGGGCAGATTTTTGCTTTCTTCGTCATCGTCGTCGCGGCGGCCGAGGCGGCGGTGGGCCTGGCCATCATTATCGCGGTCTATCGCAACCGGGGCTCGCTCAGCATCGACGATTTCGACTCGATGAAACTCTAGGAACGGCGCGACAGGAGAGTCTTTCCCAGACCAAGAAACAACGATGGAAGTTTTGCTTCTGCTCATCCTGCTTCCGCCCCTGGCCGGCGCGGTGCTCAACGGCATCTTCGGGCGGCGCTTTCCCCAGGCGGTCGTGTCTGCGGTGGCCTGCACTGCTCCTGGCCTCTCTTTGTTCTTTGCGCTGCTGACGGCCTGGACATTCGCGCATCTTCCCACGGAGCCCGCCCCGTACGTTCACAGCTATTTCACCTGGATCGAGGCCGGAGCCTTCCGCGCCGACTTCGCACTTTATTACGACCGCCTCACCCTGGTGATGACGGTCGCGGTGACGCTCGTCTCCTTCCTCATCCACCTCTACTCGCGCGGCTACATGGAGCAGGAAGGCGGCTACTATCGCTTTTTCGCCTACCTCAACCTCTTCCTCTTCATGATGCTCACCCTGGTGACGGCGGCCAACTATCCGCTGATGTTTGTGGGCTGGGAGGGTGTGGGGCTCTGCTCGTACCTGCTGATTGGGTTTTACTTTCCCCGCAAGTCGGCCTCCGACGCCGGGAAGAAGGCTTTCATCGTCACCCGCATTGGCGACGTCGGCTTCACCCTGGGGGTGGTTCTGCTTTTTTGGACCTTCGGTTCCGTGGATTTTCAGTACGTATTCACGCGCCTCGAGGCGCTCCCTCCCGGGGACCTCCAGGGTTCGCTGACCGCCGTCGGCATTCTGCTGTTTCTGGGCGCGGTGGGAAAGTCGGCGCAACTCCCGCTGTACGTTTGGCTGCCCGACGCCATGGAAGGTCCCACGCCTGTCAGCGCCCTCATCCACGCCGCGACGATGGTCACGGCGGGCGTGTACATGGTGGCGCGCTCGCACGCGCTCTACGCCCACGCGCCGCTGGCGCTCGAGATTGTGGCAGTCACCGGCTGCGTCACAGCGTTTTTCGCCGCCACCATCGCCTTGGCCCAGAACGACCTGAAGCGGCTGCTGGCTTATTCGACCATCAGCCAGCTCGGCTACATGTTTGTGGGCTGCGGCGTGGGACTGTTCTCCGCCGGGAACTTTCACCTGATGACGCACGCCTTCTTCAAATCGCTCCTCTTCCTTGCCGCCGGCAGCGTCATGCACGCCCTGAGCGGCGAGTTGGATCTGAGAAAGATGGGCGGGCTGCGCCACCAGATGAGAACCACGTGGCTGACGTTCCTGGTGGCCACCCTGGCCATCAGCGGCGTCCCGGGCCTTTCCGGATTTTTCAGCAAGGACGCAATTCTGGCCGGCGCCCGCGAGGGGCCGCTGGGTGACCCACGGCTCTACTGGCTGGCCACGGTGACCGCGGGGCTCACAGCCTTTTACATGTTCCGCGCGCTGTTCATGGCGTTCCACGGCGCATCGCGCGTGCAGCCTGCTCTCGAGCCGCACGTGCATGAGAGCGGTGGGAAGATGACCCGGCCGCTCCTGGTGCTGGCCTTCTTTTCGGTGGTAGCCGGTTACGTGAGCCTGCCCAAGGCCCTAGGCGGGGGCGAGTGGTTTCACCACTATCTCCAGCCCGTGTTTGCCTCGTCGCAGGCCTTGTTGAGCTCGACTGCCGCCCCCGCCGCTGGGCACGCTCCCAGCAGGCTCGCGGTGATGGGGACCTCCGTGCTGTTTGCCGGCGCCGGCTTCCTCCTGGCTTACCTGGGCTACGTGAAGTTCACGGGACTGCCTAGTCGCCTCACTGAGTGCTTCCGCGGAACGTATCAGTTGCTGGTCAACAAATACTACGTCGACGAGGTTTACGACTGGCTCATCGTTCGGCCCCTCCGCCGCGGCTCGGAGATTTTCCTCTGGCGCATCGTGGACGCCGGAGCGATTGACGGCCTCCTGGTCAACGGCAGCGCCCAGGCAACCGCCAGCGCCGGCAACCTCCTGCGCCGTATGCAGTCGGGCAACTTGCGAAGCTACGCCACTTGGGTATTGCTCGGCGCTGTGCTTTGGCTAGGCTACATCCTGCTGCGCTGAGGCAGAGAGAACGCGGCAGACGTTGGCGAGTGGTTTTCACTCATGGCTTGGTGGCTTAATCATCCTCTCTCGGTGCTGACGTTCCTGCCTCTGGCGGGAGCCGTGGTCATCGCCTTTTTCCGTCGCGATCGCGACGCGGCGGCGCGCATCCGCTGGGTAGCACTCCTTGTTTCCCTGCTGGACTTTGCCCTGGCCCTCAAGGTCTTTCTTGATTTCAGCCCCAACCAGCCGGGGATGCAGTTCGTCGAGCACCGCCCCTGGATCGCCGCGCCGCCGATCAGCTACCACCTGGGCATCGACGGCCTGAGCATGCTGCTCATCCTGCTGACGGCGTTTCTGACGCCGCTCTGCGTGCTCGCTTCCTGGACCAGCATCACCAACCGGGTGAAGGAATTCTTCCTGTTCCTGCTGACGCTGGAGACCGGCATGATCGGTGTGTTCGTCTCCCTCGACCTGTTCCTCTTTTTCATTTTCTGGGAGGCAATGCTCATCCCCATGTATTTCCTGATCGGCGTGTGGGGCCACGAGCGGCGCGTGTACGCCGCCATCAAATTCATCCTCTACACGATGCTGGGATCGGCGCTGATGCTGGTGGGCATCCTCTACCTCTACAGCGTCACGGGAACTTTCGATTTCATAACTATCGAACGCCAGCTCGCCGCGGGAGTGACAAGTCTATCCGGCTCGGCGCAGGCCTGGCTGTTTCTAGCCTTCTTCCTGGCCTTTGCCATCAAGGTGCCGATGTTTCCCTTTCACACCTGGTTGCCCGACGCGCATGTCGAGGCGCCCACGGCCGGCTCGGTGATTCTGGCTGGCGTGCTGCTGAAGATGGGAACCTATGGCATGCTGCGCTTTTGCCTGCCGCTTTTCCCGCAAGCTTCGCGGGATT
>JALHUF010000399.1 GCA_022866195.1 Terriglobia bacterium | reverse complement strand
GAGCAATGCGGAGAAGGGATCAATGACAGACGCGAACGCCTGGCGGGCGACCGCGTCCTCTGCCGTAACTGCGCGGGTGAAAGCTATTACGAACGAGTGACAAGTGACCAGTGACCAGTGACGAGCCAGAGAGTGCTGGCAGCGGAATCTGGGCTCGTCACTTATCACTCGTCACCGGTCACTGTACTTCATATGTCTGATCAACCCATCCCCATCGCGGCCGCAACGCCGGAGCCGCCGGTCATCCGGCGCCGATATCTCCCCCTTGCCACGCGCGTCATTCTCGCGCTCAACGTCGTGGTCTTTTTTCTAATGGAGCTGAGTGGGGGTTCCAAGAATCTTGAGGTGCTGCTGGACTTTGGAGCTTCTTATGGGCCCTACATTCGACGGGGGGAGTATTGGCGGCTGGTGATGCCGATGTTCCTGCACATCGGCTTGCTGCATCTGCTGGTGAACACTTACGCGCTATACATCTTGGGTCCTCTCCTGGAGCGGGTCTACGGTTACGGGCGCTTCGCCCTTCTTTATGTGGCGTGCGGGGTGGGCGGCTCCTTCCTCTCCATGACGCTTTCCCCTAACCCGGCGGCGGGAGCCTCCGGAGCGATCTTTGGGATTGCAGGCGCCATGCTGGTCACGGGCTACCTGCACCGCGAGGCGGTGCCGGGGCGTTGGGGTCGCGCGTTTGGCAGAGGCATTCTCCCCTTCATTGTGCTGAACCTGGCCCTGGGATGGTCCGTGAGAAACATCGACAACTGGGGGCACCTGGGTGGTCTGGTGACCGGCATGCTGCTTAGTGCCTTGCTCCCGCCTCCTAGGCTGGATTGGGCGTTGGGGTCGCCCGGCGAGGAACCATCGCAGGCGGCCGTGATTGTGCCCGTGGTGGTTGTAGCTCTGGCGCTGGCGGCTACAGTTGAACACCACCAGACGTCCCGTGTGATGGCTCGCCTGCTCAACGAGAGCGCGCGCCTGCGCATCGCAGGCCAAAATGAGCGGGCGCTGGAACGCGTTCGGGAGGCGGCGCGACTGGCACCGCGTGATGAACGCCCCCACGAGGAGCTGGGTTCGCTATACCTGCAACAAGGTCGAGTGGCGGAGGCGATCCGGGAATACGAGGAGGCGCGTCGCTTGAGCCCGGACTCACCGCGCGCCCAACTGGGGCTCGCTCTGGCCTACCGGCAAAAGGGCGACCTGGCAAAATCCCAGGCGATGTTTGAGGCGGTCTTTGGCAAGAATCCGGATGACGCCGAGGGCCATCGCGTGCTGGCCGACCTTTGCGCCGAACAAAAGCAGTATCCGGAGGCTATTCAGCACTACCAGGCAGCCTTAGGACTGGACCCCAACGATGCCGCTGCCCACAACAACCTGGCTTGGCTGTTGGCCACGAGCGAGGACCAACGCTTTCGGAATCCCCGCCAGGCGCTGGAGCACGCGCGGCGGGCCGTGGAGCTGAGCCAATGGAAGGAGGCGACGTTCATCGACACCCTGGCGGAAGCCCATTATGCCAACGGGGATTTTGCTGAGGCGGTAAGAGTCCAGGGCCAAGCCCTGAAGCTCGAGCCCAAGCGCCAAGAGTTCCAGGAACACATGGCCCGCTACCGAAAGGCTGCCGGAGTGTGATATACGTCGCCTCTCGTTCCCTCGCACGTTGTGATTCCATAGCCCAGGTGAACCATGCATCTTTCCTCGCTTCCTTGCTGTGTGCGGAGCCTGTTCGCCGCACTTGTCGCGGCTGTGGCGGTGCTTCTCATCCCGCTCGGCCCGCGGCGAAACGTCGCCGCTGCTCACCCTGAAGCGCCCGGACGCCTCGACGTGCCCTTCACTTTGACGGTTCCCACGCCTCACGTCGCCTGGGGGAAGCCGTCGCCGGGCGCTCCCGTGCGCGCCTTTGTCATTCCGAGCGTCAGTGAAGGGCGAACCCTGGTCGAGCTCGCCCAGCGCATGGACCTCACCTTCGATACCGTGATGATCGATGAAGCCTGGGATGTAAACACCTGGACCGTGGGCACTGATCAGGATTATGAATCGCTGAATTACAGGCTGGTCTACAAGTACCTGGAGGAGGACCTCGGCAAGGCAACACCCTACGACGTGATTGTTCTGCCCAGCCTGCACGGCTGGAATCGCTTGCCGCCGGCGGTGAGAGAGGAAATTCGGAAGCGGGTGGAGGGCGGCACGGGGTTGGTTTTGATCCACCCGACGACGGGGGTTCCGGCGCCTGATGATCCGCCCACCGAGCGTCCCATGAACGATTTTGCGCCGGACTACGAAGTCAGCCCGGGCGAGGAATTGTGGGAATTATCTCCACTGGTGGGGGCGCTCTCCGACCGGCTGGACCGGCGCGGCCATCGGGAGGTTCGCCCGGATGCCGTCACTGCCGGGCCGTGGACGCGGGCCGCGGAGCACTTCCTCACGGCCAACCTGCCGCTCGAAGCGTTCCCCACGGATGAACTGAAGCATTACCGATATCGCCTGGGCAAGGATGCGACGGCCTTGGTGGTCGGCGCGGAGAGCGAACCCATCATCGCCACCAAGGTGTATGGAAAGGGAAGAGTCGTAGCGCTGGGCTATCTCAATACGGGCCTCTCGCCGGTGATTGACTGGAAGACTCTTGGGCAACGCGACGATCACTGGTGGGAATACTTCTACTCGCTTTTGTGCCGCTCGATCCTCTGGGCTGCTCAGCGTGAGCCCACCCTTAGTCTGCTGCCCATGACCGTGTCCGGCGCGGCGGAACGCCGCAGCGTGGTTTCGGTGCAGATCCAGAATGCCAGCTCGCTGACGAGAGCCGAAATCATGGCCCAGGTCCGGAGCGAGTGGGGGGAGACCGAAGGCAGTGTTGGCCGGTCGCTCGAGCTCAAGCGCGGCATCAATGCCGCCACACTCGAACTGCCCGCGCGCTTGTCTGCCGGCCGCCATCACGTGGACGTCATTCTGCAAGCCGAAGGGAAGCATTACGACTGGGGCAGCGTCTCGTTTGCCGTCGATAAACCCGACGAGATTGTGGCGCTCTCAACCGAGCGCTCCTTCTATACGCTGGGCGACAAGATCCAGGCGAGCTTCGCTACGCGCACAGGGAAGCCGGGACAATGCCTGGTGGAGTTGTGGGATAACCGTGGTCGCCTGATTGGGCGGCAGCTTTCTGGCGGCTCGGAGGGAAGCGCCTCGGCGGCGAGTGCCAGCGTGGAGGTCGGGAACTACTCCACCAACATCGGCTGGCTGCGTGTCACTCTCCTCGACGCGGAGGGAAGGAAGATCGACCGGAAGCAAGTCCGGGTGAACTTCGCCAGCCGCGACCGGGATTTCGGCGCGTACGAATTTATCATGCCGTGGCACGGACCGCCCACTTACCAGCCGTGGACTCCGACGCTTGACGAGCAGTTCCGCAAGGTTGGCGTCAGCGTGGTGGAAGACCCCGAGCGGAATTTCCGACTGATCAGGGAAGTCCGCACTCCGGGCTTCGGTGTTTATTGGCACTACCGGCAGAAGTACCTGGAGCAAAAGGACAAGTTCCTGGAGACCGCGGACAAGCGATATCTCATCCGCGACCCGGACTTGGCCGACGACGCCTGGCTGGAGAAGCTCCGCGATGTGCTGCGCAGCGGCATGGAGAAATTCCAGCCCTTCCGGCCGCTGGCCTGGTATCTGGCCGACGAGTCTTCGTTGACAGCTTATGGCGACGCGTTTGATCTCTCCTGGTCGGAGGCGACGCTCGCCAAATTCCGCGTCTGGCTGAAGGGACAGTACGCGAGCCTGGGCGCTTTGAACGATGAATGGGTAGCGCAGTTCGCGCGCTGGGACGACGTGCTGCCGCTCACCACGGCCGAAGCCCAAGCCAAAGGAAACTACGCTGGCTGGATGGACCATCGGACGTTCATGGAAGAGATTTTTGCGCACGCGCTTCAGGTGGCCGCAGACACGGTAAAGCAGGAAGATCCCGGGGGGCGGCCCAGTATTTCCGGGACGCAGGTTCCGGGGCCCTCGAATGCTCTGAACTGGTATCGTCTCGACCAGATCGTCGATTACCTTCAGCCTTACTCCGATGGCGACCAGGACGAACTCCACCGCACCATGCGGCCCGGCCTGATCCTGACCGGCTTCACGGGCTACGAACGCCACGGCCGCGTGCTCCGCCACGAGTTGTGGCATCGGTTGTTCCATGGGCACATCGGCGCCTCGCTGTTCTGGCACTACACCGTCCTCAACGCGGACCTGAGCCTGACCGAACAGGGGCGCGACCTGGGTGAGACGATTAACGAGTTTCGCACCGAGGGATTGGCCCTGCTGCTGCGCGGCGCGGAGCGCGAGAATTGCGGCATCGCCGTCCACTACTCGCTGCTGAGCGTGCGCGGCCAGTGGATCACCGACGGGCATATCCAGCCCCATGAGGTTTCCGACGGCAACGCTACCTCCGCGCATCTCAAGCGCTTTCATGCCAACCGCACCGCGTGGCTGCGGGCGCTCGAAGATGCCGGGTACCAGTACGATTTCCTCACCACAGAACAGATCGAGGCCGGAAAGCTCGCGGGCTACAAGGTCTTGATTCTGCCGGATTCGATCGCGTTATCCGATTCCGAGACCGCGGCGATGCGTAAATTCGTGGAGGGCGGCGGACTGCTTCTTTCGGATGCTGAAACCGGTTTGATGGACGGGCATGGACGCTGGCAGGCAGTAGGACGCCTCGACGACGTGCTGGGCGTCCAGCGGCTTCAGGCGGGCTCCGCGCCCAACGAGACACCGCCGGTCATATTGCAGGTCAGCCTGAGCAGTGGCGCCGCCGAGCTGGAGG
>JALHUF010000398.1 GCA_022866195.1 Terriglobia bacterium | reverse complement strand
CCTCGCGCGACACCACCAGCTCCAGGTGTATGTTACCCCGGTGCAGGATGGCCGCCGGGAAAAGCAGCGCCAGAAAAGCCGCGCCCGCCACAATTCCCGTGCCCGCCACGCTCAGCCAGAGATGCCAGTCGCGCCTCTCCAGCGCGGCAAGTTGCTGGCTGACGCGCGCAATTACACTCTCAGATTGCCCGGTCTCACCCATAAGATGCGATCTGACGCTTGACCTGTCGCCTGCCCACCCCGAGAAATCCACCCAACGCCAACTCTTTCATATATATATCGGTTCCTCTGGCCTGGCAATGAGGAAAAAGCCTGCGGCGTAGTAAACGCGAGTATTAGCCAGTTGCGTACGCGAGGGCGCGGCGTAGAGGTCCTTCGGGAATCCGTCCCGGGAGCCGAAACGACGGCGTTACCTCACCATGGGCTGGCATGATGCCGAACGACCGTGGATGCCCACTGCCCGCCCAGAATCTGCCCCGACCTGTTCTTTACCAGTAAACACGTATGGCCTGCGGCGCATCCAGCGTCACGCTCAGTGTCCGGCGCGCTTGATCTATCCCGTAGTCGGGTTCACCGTCCCTCTGCCAGCGATTGCCCATCCAGTGGCCCTTCTCCACATGCACCCGTTGCATGCTGGGCCAGATGAATTGCTCATTCCATAGCGAGACGTCGCAGCGATAGCCGACGATCAGAAACTCGTGGGGCAGGGGATGAATGACAATCGCTTGCCCGTCCTCCTCCCCTGCGACGGTAACTTTGGCCCCGTTGACGTCTTTCGTCTCCGCAAAGCTGCGGCCTGGCAGGCGGGACAGGAAGACTTTCAGCTTTTCCGTCCCTGCATAGTAGGAGATCTGCGGTAGTGCCTTGGATAGGGAAGCGTAGCATTCGCGCAGGGCAGGGGCGCCGTGGGCGAAGGTCCCATCCGGCAAGACGTAGGGCTGAAAGGATGTGGGATAGGAGATGTTCAGGGCCCAGGGGGCGAAGATCGGAGCGCCGAATTCACCGATGGCAATGTAGGCCAATCGCGGGGCCACAGGACTGCGGTCGCTATTCGTTTCTGTAATCGCCGGCAGGTTACGCGCCACACGATACGCGGTCAGGGCCGTGCGGAAGTCGTTCACGGAACTTTCCGGCGGCAGGTAAAGATTGAGGCCAACAAAGGAGATGAACGGGCAGTTCTCCAGGTAGGTGGCCACATCCTCGCCCGGCGCACCCCCTACCATCCAGTCCGCGAGCTTGCCGCCCACGTAGTTGAGGAAGAAAGGCAGCGGATAGACCTGCGCGCCAGCCTCCGTGACGCGTCTGATCCAATTAGAGCTGAAGCGCCAGGCGCTGTACCGGAGGTCGTCGGTGAAGCCCTTCTCGGCAAAGAGCAGGTTGGACGCCGGCGAATGGTCTCGCCACAACTTGCGGTTTTGCCGGTCGGCCCCGAAAACGGCGATCTCGTTCTCCACCTGGATCATCAGGATGGTTCGCGTTTGCGCGTCAACTCTCTTGATGTGCTCCATGAAGGCGCGAAAGGCAGCCACTTCGCGTTCGATGACGGGCTCGTAGTCGTAAGACACCGTGTTGTGGTGCGACACGCCGTCCCCATCCACGGCGCGCGCATAGGTCTTCTCATCGCTGATGATATAGAAAGGGGCGAAGACCTCTCCGGTGAGGTTTCTGTAAATGGTGCCGTCGCCGCTCGCGTAGTGGCCAAACCAGTTCAGGACCAGCTTGAGGTGATGCTTTTCGGCCATGCTCTTGGCGTGGTCAACATAGGAGAAATCATAGGCACCCTTCTCCGGCTCGACCATTGACCATTTGATGGGCACCTTCAGCGCATTCAATCCCAGGGCCTCGGCCGCGGGATAAAGGTAATCGTAGGCCTGCAGCGTCTCCGCGTAGCGCCCGTAAACGAGATCCATCCAGGGAATCTCCACGGCCAGCACCGTGAAAGGCAGCCCCTCGACATAGAGGACTTGCCGGCCATCGACCGTCTCAAAATGGGGCAGCAGGTTGTCACTCTTCCTGACCGTCGCCGTTTGCGCCTCAGCGGAACGTCCTGGCAGACTCCCGCCGGTGAGGCATATCAAGAGGGCTGAGGCCACGCATAGACGTCTCGCCCAGACCGTCCGGCGAACTTGGGCCATGCGTCCTGACAGGGGAAACTGCATCATCCACCTCCGCGCGCAATTCCAAGGCCGCGTCGCGCCTTTCTGAAGCTGAACTGTCTCGGGATCTTTCTGGGATCAGAAAACTGACTGTGAACTGTCGACTGCCGACTGTCAACTCCCCTGGTGGAGGCGGGGGGAGTCGAACCCCCGTCCGAAGAGGCCAACGGTTAGGAGCCTACATGCTTATCCCGTTCGCTTCCTGCTTTCGCCAGCAGCTCTCAGGAACGGGCAATAACGGGCTACCGACTAGCCTGTCCACCTTTCGGCGGAGATCTCGCCTGCGGCTCTCAGGCGGCCAACCGCAGGCCAGCCCGCTAATCGACGCCTCGTTTCGCCCTGCGGGCCTGACGAAGGAGACGGCCACCTAATTAATTAGGCAGCGTAGGCATACTGCGTGTTGGCAGTTGTCTTTGTCCCACTCCGATTACGGGTGGTGTGGACCCCCGGCATGCCTCCTAAGCGCAAGCGTTCCCGTCGAAACCGGTACGCCCCCACGCTCCCGTTCAGCTTACGCCCCGCCCTGGCCAGTGTCAAGCAGTGTGGAGGACTGAGGGTTTCGCGCACCGAAGGTTTCACCCCGCTTTCCTGGCGCGCGCGGGCGACCAGGAACATGGCAGTTGACACGCGTCCATTAGCCTGTACCATAGTGGAGAACACACGGCATCAACTCGAGGTGTGCACCTTGGCAGAGACGCAGCAGAACCCCATCCCCGATCTGGTCAGTCAAGCTCGCGAGCGCCTGGCGCAGGAATTCCGCGCGCAGGCCGAGCAACTGGAAAAAGTCGAGCAGAGCCTGCAGGAGTTGCGTAGCCGACACCAGCAGTTGGAGGCAGCCCTCCAGCAGCAGCTCGACGCGCTGGCGAAGGTGGAGCTTCCGGCGGCACCCGCGCCGGTGGCCGCACAGGCTTCGTTGGAACAGGTGCTGGCAGCGGTGCGCGAGCTGATTACCGCGACCCTGCCCGAGCAGGTACTGGAAGTCCTTACGGACGCGGCGGAGCAGTTAGGTGCACGGGCGGCGGTGTTTGATGTGCGCGGGAAGGCAGCCTGGGGATCGGCCGCGCGCGGCTTCGGCGCCGGACTCACGGAGAAAATCTTCCGCGGCCTCGTCGTTCCCCTGAGCCACGACAACCCTTTCCGGGTGTGTTACGAAACCGGCGGCCACGTGGATGCGAGTGTTGAGCTGCTGAGGAAGAATCGCAACGTGCTGGACAAATTGCGTCCCAGTCCGGACGTTCCCATCGTGCTCTTGCCCATTCGCTCCGCGGGTTCAGTGTCGGCGATCTTCTATGCCGATGCCGGCGGAGCACGGAAGGAATTGCCCGTTGACGCGTTTAAGATTCTGACCGAGTTTGCGGGGGCGCAACTAGATCGGCTGATGGCCTTCAGTGGCGGCGCTCCGGCCGAGGCCGTTCGAGCTGAGGCCGAGGCAGCCGAGGCGGTGGCCGAAGAGGCGGCACTCGGGGTGCAGGGGGAGGCGGTTGAAGTCGAACCGGTGGAGGCTGCCGTCAGCGGTGGTGAGGTAAGTGCGGTCCCCGTTCTGGGCGCGACCATTCCGGTGAGGGAGGCAGTCCCGCCGCCACCTCCAGCTGGACAACCCGCGGTTGTGCCGGAAGGTGTCGTTGCCCCGCCGCCGGCTCCCGCCGTGGGCTTCGACATGTCGCAGCTCAGCGAAACTGACCAGAAGGTCCACCGGGATGCCAAGCGATTCGCCAAGCTGTTGATCTCGGAGATCGAGCTCTATAACAAGACCAAGGTTACGGAAGGTAGGAAGAGCGGCGACCTTTACAAGCGGCTGAAATCAGATATCGACCGTAGCCGCCAGACTTACGAGAAGCGCTTCGGCAAGACCGTGACGAAGCAGTACGATTATTTCCACGAGGAGTTGGTGAGGACGCTGGCGGGGAACGAAGCTTCCCTCTTGGGATCGGAATATCCCGGCCCTTCCGTGTGAGCCCCCTCTACAAAATCAGGACCAGCCTCTTACTGGGGTTGGTCTGTCTGGCCTCTGCGGCGGGCCTGGGCGCGGCGACTCACCAGCCTGCCCCGGGCCTCCGCCAACTTGCAGCGCAAGCAGCGGACAAGCGCGCCTGGGCCGCTCTCGAGCGCTACGCGCGGGCGGCGTCCGATGCGGAGCAGCGCGGTCAGGCTTACTTCGTGCTGGGGTATCGG
>JALHUF010000047.1 GCA_022866195.1 Terriglobia bacterium | reverse complement strand
CGACGTGAACAGCTCCGCGTCGTCCATTACCTTGTAGGCTTCGAGCTGTTGCCTGCGCTGGTCAGTCAGTTCCGGGAACATCTCTCTGGCTTTGACGCGTGAATCGTCACGCGCCGCGATGCGTACGGCCCGGTTCGTCTCCAAATCCAGGAACGTGGCGGCCACCTTGCCGTAGTCCAGGAATTTGAGCGCCCGCTTTCCCAGACGGCACCCCGTCACCAAGCTCACGGCATCTGTGGCGCAGCGATCGATTTCGACAAAGGTGAGCAGCCGCTTGCGGTCCTTTTCAGGGTCATCGATCCCCAACTGCTTCAGGCCCAGCATCGCCATGCGCACGCCCAGGACCTGGCCGGGACACATGTGCCCGTGGTTTCGAGCGGCCAGGGCAAGATACTCTTCGAGCGATCTCATACAGCCTTCCCCCGCCCTGCCTCCAGGGTCGTTCCTTCAAGGCGGGCCGTCAGCCGCGGCTCAGCCTGCGGCAGAACAAACCTCACCGAGACCGGAAATCGCGCCACCACAGGTTTCCAATCCACAAGAAATGGCCGGTAGCGCCAGTGCTTCCTCACCGTCCGGATAGCGACCCTCCTCAGTTCCTTCGGGCCGGCCACGGCCCTTACCTCGCAGATAGTTCCCTCTCGGTCCACCGTCACCAGCAGATTGACCTTCCGCAGGAGCGCCAGCTTCGGCACCTGGGCAGGAAGGACGGGGTCCTTCTTGGATAGCAGGTGCGTTTCGGCCGTCCGCTCGTCCATCAACACGGCCGGCGTTTCGGAGCAGCCGGCTGCCCACGCGCTCGGGACCCCGACGACGCAGACGAGCAGGAAGAGGTTGAGCCACCTTTCCCCCAAAACAAGGCTGCCGTTCCTGTCCGCGAGCCTGTAAAGCCTCAAGGAAGCCAAACCTTGCCTTCGACGCTGTGGCAGAAAAATTATACCACTGCCTACCCTGCCCGCCCCGCAGACAACCGCGCGTTCGTGAAACCGGATTCAGAGGATCCGGAGGTAGACCGGGCGGCGGGCGTCAAGGCGCTTGAGGCCGGCGTGCCACGCGTCGCTGAGCGCCTGCTCGTATTCCGCGGGGGTCACCCGGCGGTTGATTTCCGCAAACTCACGCCGCGAGACCTTGCCCGCCGGATAGTACTGCGCCATCACGTTCACGTAGGTTGTAGGCGAAAGCTCCTGCGCGATCCAATTCATCACCTCGCGCGTGCCGGCCACGCCCTCGGGCATCACCAGGTGGCGGATGAGCAAGCCTCGTTTTGCCACGCCCTGTTCATCCATCACCAGGTCGCCCACCTGGCGAAACATCTCCTTGATCGTGCGCCGCGCCACCTCCGGGTAGTCCGGGGCCCGGGAGTATTTCCTTGCGCACTCACGCTCCCAATACTTGAAGTCAGGCATATAGATATCGACCACGCCGTCCATGAGCGCCAGGCTCTCCATCGAGTCGTACGCGCTGGTGTTGTACACGATGGGTAACCGCAGCCCCTGCTCGACAGCCAGCGGCAGCGCTTCGACGATCTGCGGCACAATGTGCTCGGGGGTCACGAAATTGATGTTGTGGCATCCATCGCGCTGATGCTCGACCATCATGCGGGCGAGCTTCTCGGGCGGCGTGGGTGTGCCGCGCAGTTGCCAGCTAATGTCGAAGTTCTGGCAGAACACGCAACGCAGGTTGCAGCCGCAAATGAAAATCGTGCCTGAACCTCTCCCGCCGCGCAGGCAATCCTCTTCGCCCAAGTGCGCACCGTAGCTGGAAACCACGGCGTAGCGGCCCGTTCGGCACACGCCGAATTTATCCGCCCAGCGATTGACGCGGCAGTTGCGCGGGCAGGCCGTGCACGATTCCAGCAGCCGGCGGGCGCGCTCTACGCGCTGCTTGAGTTCGCCACTCTCGTAGAGACGCAGATAAGCTGGCTCGAATTCCTGGCTCACCCGGCGGTTCGCAGCCTGCATCAGGAACGCCCCAGCGTGAGATTATAGACCACCCGCGTGCGCGCTGGCAGGGCCAGGCGAAGAGTGCCCGATAGCGTTGACGCGGAGGCGGTCTTTAGGCCGGCAAGTGCAGGTGCCCGGCTCAAGCCGGGCGCTACATTACCAAGCGCAGAAGACCGCGTGCCAACAGGCTAAGGACAACGGCTAAGACCAGCAGCGCCGTCGCGGCGGCGGCCGTGAGTTTCCGGCCCACCTCCCGTACCAGCGCAGCCAGCGTCGCCAGGCAAGGAAGGTAAAACGTTACGAAGAGCGTGAAGGTGATGATCTGTGCAGAGGTCATGGCAGAATGGATGTTAGTTGTTCCCAGCGCTTGGGCGAGCATCAGCAGCGAGAGTTCCTTGCGCAGCACCCCGAAGATCAGCGTCAGGCCCACCGCGGTGGGCAAACCCAGCGCCGTGGTCAGCGGCGCAAGAGCCGCATTGATCAGCGCCTGCCAACCCAGGAATTCGACCAAACCCAACACGGCGCTGCCCACAACGAGCAAGGGAAGCGCCACCACCACGAACTCGCGCAGGCGCCACCAGGTCTTGAGCAGCACCACGCGCAGGGTGGGACGGTGGTAGGGCGGAACTTCCATGAGCATGCCGGGAGCGATCTCCGGCCAGATCCTCGCCAGAACGTTCCCGGCCCGCGCGACGACAATGAGATTCAGAACGTAGATCGCCAAGGCCCAGTACGCGCCTAGGTAGAAGCCCACCAGCGCCATGAGTACCGTCATGCGCGCCGAACAGGGAACCAGCACCGCCAGAAACGCCGCCACAAAGCGGTCGCGTCGCGCAGTGATGATGCGGGTCGCCATCACTGCCGGCACGCTGCACCCGTAGCCCAGGAGCACGGGAATCGTGGCGGTCCCATGCAGTCCCACACGGTGCATTACCGCGTCCATGAGATAGCCTACCCGCGCGAGATACCCGACATCCTCCAGAACGGAGAGCCCAATCAAGAAGGGCAGCAGGTAGGGCAACACAATGGCGAAAGCGCCGGCGGTCCCCAGCAGGGCTCCTTTCGCCACCGCAAACGTCGTGGGGTGTGGAGAAAGCAGCTGGCCTGCCTGGCTGATGAGCAACTGGAAAGCCCCGAGGATATGCGCCTCTCCGAGCTTCCCCAAATCAAAAACCAGGCGGAAGAAACCCAGGAAGATAAGCGCCAGGAAGACATAACCCCAAAACGGATGCATAAGGAGACCATCAACCCGGTCCCGCCAGTCGCCTCGCGGCCTGGTCAAACGCACGACCCGCTCGAACAAGTTCAGACAGGCCGCATGCCGGGCGGAGGACAGCACCACATCGGTCGGCTGCCCCAGGCGGCGCGTAATCTCGCTCTGGGCACGCTCGACTGCGAGGGCCGTCGCCGCAGAAAGTTGTCCCGTGCGTTGCGGATCAGATTGCAGCAGTTGAAGCGCCTGAAACCGCAGATTCGGAAAACTCGCGCTGTGCTCGACCTTAACCGCAGGCTCTGTAACCACACAGGGAGCCGCCGCGGCGTTGCCCGAATGATCCTCGGCACAATGTCGGCCGACCTGGCCGGCCCGTGGTGGGAACACGTCGAAGGCGGAAACATCAGCAGCGCGACCGCCTGCACCCAGGGCCTGCGCCAGCTCGCGCACCGTAGCTTCGACCTCAGGCGCGTAAAGAACAGCGCCGGTGGGTGGCGAAGCCCATCCGCCACGAAGCTGGATGGCTGCGCGGAAAGTCTCCACGATGCCTTGCCCGCGGGCGGCGATGGCCTCCACCACGGGAACACCGAGCGTCTCAGCCAGCGCTGGGACATCAATCACCATGCCCTTGCGCGATGCCTCGTCCATCATGTTGAGGCAGACGACCAAGGGCGCCTCAAGGTCCTTGAGCTCCAAGGTGAGTTCCAGGCTGCGGGCCAACTGGGAGGCGTCAACGACGTTTACCAACACCTCCCAATCACCGGCAAGGATTAGCTGCCGACTGCAGTCTTCGGCGGGACTGGCAGGATGCAACGAATAAAGGCCGGGCAGGTCCACCAGCTCGACCACCTCGCCACCTACGCGACCCCGGCCCCGCGTGTATTCCACCGTGGTGCCGCCAAAATTCGAGGTGAGCGAGCGATAGCCCACCACCGCATTGAATAGCGTGCTCTTGCCTGAGTTGGGCTGGCCGATGAGTAGGATTCTCACGGGATAACTTCGACTCGGACCCGCTCAGCCAGTTGCTTGCTGATTGCAACGCGGCTCTTGCGGCTTTCAATCACCAAGGGCCCCCCAAACGGCGCCCGGGAGAGGACTCGGACTTCGTCACCCGCGTGGATTCCCATCTGGTTGAAGAACCTTCGAACACCCCAACCGCCGGTGATTCGGCGAATTCTTAAGGCAGAACGCCGGTCGGCCTCGTAGAGAGTGAAGGGTGGGTCAAACTTCCTAGCTTCGTCCATCGCTGCCTTCTGCTGGCAATATCGCTTCCAAACCCGCGCTAACCACGCGACTCAAGTCTAGTACGAAACGTGGCTTACTGCAATTGATTTGCATATTACTTAAGTCACTTGCGTGCCCATTCAGCCTTGTGAGCGAGTTGGGGGTGTGGGCGATTTCGCGCCTTTCGTCGCTCCGCCGGGTCTTCCGGTTCGAGGCGGGCAATCCTCATAAGCCCCGGAGGGGCTTCCGGGTCTTGCCTGGGCGCGCCCGGAATTCACCGTTGCGCCCTCAGCGACCGTACGCTCGCCACCCTTTCCGCCGGGCGAAGGTGGCGCAGCAAGACGCATTGGCTGAGGCGAACCTCGGCGGGGGCGCCTCTCTATGGAGTCCGCCAACTCAGGGAGCGAGCCGCGTAGAGATTCCAACTGCTGCCGGATTTGTTGCGTTGCGAGCGGGAGCCCAGAGCGCTCCCCTACCTCCTGCTCGGGTGGCGAGCTTCAATGGTAGTGTGCATGCCGCCGCGGATTGTGAATTCGCCGCGCACGATCATCCACCTCGGGCGACAGGCGCGCACGGCGTCCTCAAGAATGCGGTTCACGGCATTCTCGTAAAATATCCCGAGGTTGCGATAGGCGAGGATGTAGTACTTGAGCGATTTGAGTTCGAGGCAGCGCTTGATCGGTAGGTAGTGGATCGTGATGGTTCCAAAATCAGGCAGGCCGGTCCGGGGGCAGATGGACGTGTACTCCGGGATGGTGATGGTGATCTCATAGCCCGCATACTGATTGGGCCAGGTTTCGATGGCTGGCAGTTTCGCTCTGACTCCGCTTTTGGCGTGTTCAGGGGTGTACTGAAGCACGGGCCGCTTCGCAGGCATCGTCCACCTCCAAGGAAAAGAGGATAAACCAAAACGGGCTTCATGTGCGACATGGATGAGTCTATGGGGAGATTCCCTCTCCGGCCGAGGGCGGAGCACCATGCTGGCTGAAGTAGGCAAGTAGTCCTGTGATATTCGACCAAATCCTTTATTCTCACCAACTTAGGATTTTGGTTGACAGGTTGACACTCAACATTTATTATAGTCTCTGACTAACAGCCGCATCTAATTCGGTAGTGGTTTTATGTCGGGCTTGCGCAGGCAATCCTGGCAAGGAGGAAGTTAGAATGGGCAAGATCATCGGAATTGACCTCGGCACGACCAACTCGGTAGTGGCGGTGATGGAGGGCGGCGAGCCCACCGTCATCACCAATCCCGAAGGCGGACGCACGACTCCGTCGGTAGTGGCCTTCACCAGGACTGGGGAACGCTTGGTGGGCCAAGTGGCGAAGCGGCAAGCGATCACCAACCCGGAGAACACCGTTTACTCTATCAAGCGCTTCCTGGGGCGGCGCTTCAACGAGGTGCAAGCCGAGATCAAGACGGTGCCTTTCAAGGTGATGTCCGGCCCCCACGGCGACGCCCGCGTCACGGCCCAGGGCAAGGAGTATTCCCCACCCGAGATCTCCGCCATGATTCTGCAGAAGATGAAGGACGCGGCGGAGCAGTACCTGGGCGAGAAGATCACCCAGGCGGTCATCACCACGCCCGCCTATTTCA
This sequence comes from Terriglobia bacterium, assembly GCA_022866195.1. Lineage (GTDB taxonomy): Bacteria > Acidobacteriota > Terriglobia > UBA7540 > UBA7540 > JALHUF01. The sequence goes on along the minus strand of JALHUF010000047.1, from coordinate 5,481 downwards.
ACGACAGCCAGCGTCAGGCCACCAAGGACGCCGGAAAGATCGCGGGGCTGGAAGTGCTGCGCATAGTCAACGAACCCACCGCCGCCGCTCTGGCCTACGGGCTGGACAAGAAGAAAGACGAGACGATTGCGGTCTACGATTTCGGAGGCGGCACCTTCGACATCTCCATCCTGGAGGTCGGTGAGGGCGTGGTGGAGGTGAAGTCCACCAACGGTGATACGCATCTGGGCGGGGATGACATCGACAAGCGAGTGATGGATTGGATCGTGGACGAGTTTCGGAAGGAGGAAGGCATTGACCTGACCAAGGACCGCATGGCCTTGCAGCGGCTGAAGGAAGCGGCGGAGAAGGCGAAGTGTGAGCTTTCCACCGTGATGGAGACCGAAATCAACCTGCCCTTTATTACGGCGGATGCCACCGGTCCCAAACATTTGCTGAAGAAGCTGACTCGGGCGCGGTTTGAGCAGATGTGCGAGGACATCTTCCAGCGCTCCGTGGGTCCGGTGAAGCAGGCGCTCCAGGACGCCGGGATGGGCCCGGAGAAGATCGACGAAGTGGTTTTGGTCGGCGGCTCCACGCGCATTCCGCGCGTGCAGCAAATCGTGCGGAACCTGTTCAACGGCAAAGAGCCGCACAAGGGCGTGAATCCGGACGAAGTGGTAGCGGTGGGCGCGGCGGTGCAGGCCGGCGTGCTGGGCGGCGAGGTAAAGGACTTGCTGCTGCTTGACGTCACGCCGTTGACGCTGGGCGTGGAAACCCTGGGCGGTATCCTGACGCCACTCATCCAGCGCAACTCGACGATTCCCACCCGCAAGACGGAAGTCTTCTCCACGGCCGCCGACAACCAGACCTCGGTAGAGATTCACGTCTTGCAGGGGGAGCGTCCGATGGCCCGAGACAACCGCACGCTGGGCAAATTCCACTTGGTGGGCATCCCCCTGGCGCCGCGGGGCATTCCGCAAATCGAGGTCACGTTCGATATCGACGCCAACGGCATTCTCAACGTCTCCGCCAAGGACCTGGGCACGTCCCTCGAGCAGAAGATCACCATCACTTCCTCTAGCGGTCTGGGCAAGGAAGAAGTGGAGCGCATGACCAAGGAAGGGGAGTTGCACGCGGAGGAAGACCGCCAGCGCAAAGAAGAAGTGGAAGTGAAGAACCGGGCGGATTCCCTGGTTTATTCGGTCGAGAAGATGTTGAAAGAGCATCGGGATAAGATCGCCGAGGGTGATGCCAAGCAGATCGAGGCGGCCCTGGAAGAGGCCAAGAAGGCGATCCAGGAGGGCGACATCTCGAAGATCAATTCGACGGTGGACCGCTTGACCACAGCTTCGCACAAGCTGGCCGAGGCCATGTATAGGCAGGCAGCGAGCGCGCATCCCGCCCCAGGGGCCGAGGCAGAATCGACAACTTCTGCCGGCGCTGGCAGCAAGGCCAAGGGTGAAGGCGAGGTCATCGACGCGGAAGTAGTGGACGACGATAAGAATAAGAGCTAGGGAATAGGGAACAGGTTACAGGGGACAGTCGGTGTAGCGCAACGTTCGCAGTTCAACGTTGCGGTAGTCCAAGCGGTTAGGAGCTGACGAACTGCGGCGGGAAAGCCGCAAGGTCAAAAAGCGGACCTGGCGCTACAAAAGAGGATTTGTGGAGCAACGCACTCAGGTCGGGGTGGAATGTCCGCAGTGTCATTGGCGGCAGTTCATGGAGATTGAAGTCGATTCCCAGCTACTGAAATCCCCCGTAGCGCTGGAGATAAGGCATCACCTGGAAGAATGGGTGAAGTCCCGTTGCCCCGACCACCTGGGCCCGATAATGGAAATCAGCAAGAACTGAGGAGCACAAACGAGAGCTTTCGGGAGGTAAGGGCGGTGAGGGCCGAAGGTCCCGGGGCCCTTAGCGTTCGCGGCAAGTCAGGGGATTGAGTCACGGCGACTGCCATCAGAGGCATCCATGCCGGTGGGAACGCAAAAGGACTACTACAAGATCCTGGGCGTGGCTCGCCAGGTCAAGCCCGAGCAGATCCGCAAAGCCTACCGCCGCCTGGCCCGCAAGCACCATCCGGACCTGAATCCCGGCAACAAGGCAGCCGAAGAGAAGTTCAAACAAATCCAGGAAGCCTACGAGGTGCTGGGCGACGAGAAGAAGCGGAAGATCTACGACCAATACGGGTTTTATGCCGACAACATCCCACCCGGCGGCTATGGCACAGCCGCTTCGGCCGAGGCCGGTGCCCCGGGGTTCGACTTTTCGGGATTTGATTTCTCCGATTTGGGAACGGAAGCCGAGAGGGGCGGAGGTTTCGGCGCTGCCTTCCGTGATCTCTTCTCTCAATTCTTTGCGCGGCGGCGGGAAGAAGAGCCGGAGCGTCAGGGTCCCACGCACGGCAGCGATATTGAACACCACATGCATCTGGGCTTCTGGGATGCCATCCGGGGCACCCAGGTGCGCATTACGGTGGGGCGGCAGGAAGCCTGCGCAACGTGCAGCGGAACGGGCGCGGCGGGCGGCGCACCGGTAACTTGCGCGGTCTGTGGGGGCAGTGGCAAGACCACACGCCAAGCGGGCGCGATGCGCTTTGCTCTGACTTGTCCCCAGTGTGGCGGGAGCGGCCGGCAGCGTCGCCGCTGTGCGGCCTGTGGCGGCGCCGGCTACCTGCGGAGGCCGGAGACCTTTGACGTCCGGATTCCCCCGGGCGTGGACACGGGTTCGCGGGTGCGCGTCCCTGGAAAAGGAAATGCCGGGGTCGGTGGCGGATCTGCGGGCGACCTCTTCATCGTTACCGAGGTCGAGGCGCACCCTCTGTTCGAGCGCAAGGGGGACCACATCTACCTAAAGGTTCCCGTAACGGTTACCGAAGCGGCTTTGGGAGCCAGGGTCGAGGTTCCGACTATCGACGGGCCAACCACCATCAAGATTCCTCCCGGCACGCAGAGCGGGCAGAAGCTGCGCTTGCGCGGTAAGGGCACGCCGTCGCTACGCGCGAACGTGCGGGGCGATCAATTTGTGGAAGTGCAGGTGGTGGTCCCGCGGGTGGCCGACGAACGCACAAAGGAAATCCTGCGGGAGCTGGCGCGCTTGAACCCCGAGGACCCGCGGAAGGACCTGAAGAAAACGAGTTGACAGTCGACAGTCAACAGTCGAAAGTGCAAAGAACCTCCCCTGCTCTGGACTGCTAGTTGTAGACTGTCGACTAGCCTTATGTCGCCCCGCGAACGGAAAACTCGTGGCAAGGCCGGCTACATGATCAGCGCTGTGGCGGAGATGTACAACATCCATCCGCAGACCCTCCGTCTATATGAACGTGAGGGATTGCTGGTGCCCTCCCGCAGCGAGGGCAACACGCGCCTTTACACACAGGACGACTTGGAGCACCTGGAAACCATCCTGAACCTGACGCGCGCTCTGGGCGTAAACCTGGCGGGGGTGGAACTCATCCTCAACATGCGGAAGCGGATGGAAGAGATGCAGAAGGAGATGCAGGCTTACGTCGAGTTCGTGCGCCCGGAGATGCTGGACCGCTCGGCGGAAGCCCAGGACCGGATTCAGAATGCCTTGGTGCGCGTCGCCCCGCCGCGTTTGATCCGCACCCCCCAGAAGTGATGAGGGGAGGGTTTCCGGGAGCATGGGGTTCTTGCCGGCGGGCGCATTATTTTCTTCTCGCCTGCACCCTCCACCTGATTTAGAATTCCCCCGGTTAGCCCATGGCCAGAAGCGATTGTCCTGAATGCGAAGGCACCGGGTGGAAGCCGGTCGAGGTCGACGGTGTGCGCCGGGTCGTCCCCTGCGACTGCCGCGAAGCAGAACAGGCCACCAAGCTGATCGAGCGGGCGCGGATCCCGCGGCGCTACGAACACTGTGCCTTCGAGAACTTCGACATCCGCAAAGACAAAGAAACAGGTCAAGCCAATCCCAGCCTGGCGGCAGCACGTTTCTACGCCGAACGGTTTGTCGAGGAATATCCCACCGACTTCGGGCTGCTGTTCCTCGGGCCCACCGGCGTGGGCAAGACCCACCTGGCCGTCGCCGTCCTGCGGGAGTTGATGATTCGCAAAGGGGTCGAGTGTCTGTTCTACGACTTCCGCGACCTCCTGAAAGAGATTCAGGACAGCTACAACCCAGTCTCGCAAACTTCTGAGCTGCGCGTCCTGCAGCCGGTGCTCGACATCGAAGTCCTGCTACTCGACGAGTTGGCGGCCTCCAACCCCAGCGACTGGGTGAAGGAAACCCTGGCGTACATCATCAACGCCCGCTACAACCAGAAGAGAGTCACGCTTATCACCACCACGCTTCCCCTGGGCGAGAGCGCGAGCCGTCGCGAGGTTCGCGCCCCCTCCGGCGAGCCCATCCCCGGAGTGGAGAGAACGCTCACCCAGCTCGGCACCACGCTGCGCTCCCGCCTTTATGAGATGTGCAAGCTGGTGGAGATGAACTCGGACGATTACCGCAAGGCCATCAAGCAGGCCGGCTACCGATTCCACATCGAATAGCCAGCCGCCCTCCCGGAACCTGCTCCTCAGGCGCGCTTGCGCGTCGTGCCCTCCTGGTTATGAGGACGCCGATTCAGTGCCCGCGGGTGGTTGCTGTCTGGGGAGTCCGACTCTCTCAATGCGTTGACTTCCGTTTTCCCTCAACGGTAGAATGGAGTCTCCCTTGCTAGGCTGCGTCGGGTTGGTGGACAGGAGGTTAGGGGATGTCTTCGGAGGAAAACCAAAGCTCCTTGCCCCAGGCAGGAACGGCGGAGGAAGCACGAACCGCGCCGACGGAGCCCAATCCGATCCTTTCCGAATCCGGCGAAATCGGGCAACTCATGGACAGCATGGAGACGGTTTCCCCCCTCACGCAGGGAGAAACCGTCCGGGCCACGGTGGTCAAACTGACAGACGCCGAGGTCATCGTGGATGTGGGCCTGAAGTGCGAGGGAGCCATCCCGCGTCACGAGTTCCTCACCGCCGACGGGCAACTGACGGTGGCGCCTGGCGATACGGTGGACGTCTGGATCGAGCATTACAACGAGGAAGAAGGCACGGTTTCCGTCTCCTACCAGCAGGCCTTTCGCCGCAAGGTCTGGGAAGACATTGAGCGGGCCTTTCAGGAACAGAAGACGGTGCGCGGTCGGGTGGTGGAGCGCATCAAAGGGGGGTTGACCGTCGACATTGGGATTCGCACCTTCCTTCCCGGCTCGCACGCGGATCTGCGGCCGCACTTCAACCTGGACTCACTCCTGGGCCAGGAGATTCCCTGCAAGGTCATCAAGCTCAACCGCAAGCGAAGCAACGCGGTCGTCAGCCGCCGGCTGGCGCTGGAGGAAGAGCAGAAGGAGCGTCGGGCCCGGCTTCTGGAGCAGCTCCGGGAAGGAGCGGAGCTGGTAGGCCGGGTGAAGAACATGACCGATTACGGGGTCTTCGTGGACTTGGGGGGGATGGATGGCCTACTCCACATCACCGACATCTCCTGGGGGCGCGTCGGGCACCCCTCGGAGGT
>JALHUF010000397.1 GCA_022866195.1 Terriglobia bacterium | reverse complement strand
TGGTGGTTTTCCTGGAGCGCGGAACCGGCATCCGCGACGCGGCACCGCTGGCGGGAAGAATCCTGAAGCACTACTTTGCAGGGAAGGGACGAAAACCGTGAGCAAGTGGACGCTCCTGTTAGCCACGCTGCTCGTCACGGGTGCCCTTGCGCCGTTGCAGGCCCAGGAGTTTCGCGTTGAGTTGTTCTCGGGCAAGCGCGTGTCAGCCCTGACGCTCACGGCGGGCGCCGAGCCGGTCCAGATCTGTGACGCTCGCGGCAAGCCACACTGCCTTGTACTGAAGCCGCGAGAAACGGCCCGCTGCCTGGCCAGCCCAACCCGTCTGCGCTGTACGTGCGACGAGAAGGCTGAGGAATTCCGCACGGGCTCCTTCACCTCTTCCGCGCCTTTTCGGCTTGCGATCGCGCTTGCCGGACCCCGCGAGTCGGATTCGCATCCTTCTGTCACGCTGCGGGCAGCAGAAGTCAGCGGCGATCGTTCCCGTTTCCGCGTCATCGCTCGCGTGGATCTTGAGACCTATGTGGGAGGCGTCGTGGCGGGCGAAGCGGCGACGCTCAAGAGCCCCGCGGCCCTGGCCGCGATGGCGATCCTCGCCCGCACCTGGGCCCTGCGCTCACGCGGACGGCATCAAGCCCAGGGATTCGATTTCTGCTCCCTGACACACTGCCAGTTCTTCCGCCTGCCGTCGGAGACCGGCAGCGAGCCTTCGCCTGTTGCCGAGGCTGTAGCCGGGACAACAGGCCTGGTACTGAAGTATCGCGGCGAGCTTATTGACGCGTACTACTGCGCCCACTGTGGCGGTGTCACCGAAGCTGCGGGCGACGTCTGGCCGGACCGCGCTGCTCCCTACTTGCGAAGTGTGAGTGATCCCTATTGCACCAGGAGCGAGCAGGCTTTCTGGCAGCAGTCACTGCCCCTGAAAACCGTGCGGGGAATCTTGAGCACCAGGCTGGGAGTTCGGCTCGACGGATCCCTCCGTGCTTTGGAGGTCGAGCAGAAGAGCGCGTCAGGGCGCGTGCGCTCCTTGCGGCTGGTGGGAAGCTCCACGCGCCAGATTGACGCCAATGAGTTTCGGTACGCCGTGAACCGGCAACTGGGTTGGAACACTCTGAAAAGCAATCTCTACACGCTGGAGCAGCGCGACCGGCGGCTGATTTTTACCGGCCGGGGCCTGGGCCACGGAGTCGGCCTCTGCCAGGCTGGGGCGGAGCAAATGGGGCAGATGGGTCTCGCTTATGAGAAAATCCTTGCCCACTATTTTCCCGGGGCCGCCATCGAAGAACTGGGAGCGAGCCGCGCCGAGCGGATTCTCTCTAGCGAACATTTCGAACTTGTCTTTCCACCCAGCCAGGAGCCGTGGGTTCAGGAAACCTTGGAGACACTGGAAAAGTCCCGCCGCGGACTGGAAAGCCGCGCTCGTGCCCTGCCCGCCAAGGTTCGGGTGCGCACCTGGGAGACCACCGCGGAATTCATGCGCGCTTCAGGCCAACCGGGCTGGGTGGCCGCCAGCAACGACGGCCGGACGATTCAGCTTCAGCCCCTCTCGACGCTCAAGCGCAAGGGCATCCTGAACGCGACGCTGCGGCATGAACTGACTCACCTCGTGGAGCATCGCCTGCGCGCTCCCCAGGTACCGCACTGGTTTGAAGAGGGTCTGGTGCTTCTGCTGACCGGCGAGCAGCCCGCTGCGGGCGCTGCCTCCTCTTACTCCGGCCGCAGTCTGGAGGAGAGTGTTTCCCATCCCCGTTCAGAAGCAGAGATGACGGCCGCCTACGCGCGAGCGCTCGCGCGAGTCCGGGACCTGGCCCGCCAGCGTGGCGCGTCCGCCCTCTGGGAAGTGCTCCAACACCCTACCGCCGACGCCTTGCGCTGGTTCGCAGGCCAGCAGTGAGTTACAGCCGCAATTCTGCAAGTGGGGAGTTCAGGAAGACGTGCCCTCGCTCGACGGAAGGCTGAATCGCGCCAGCGAGAGCATCCAGAAGAGCCAGCCAACCACGAGGAGCAACAACGCCGCGCCCAGGCGAACGAGCATCTGTGCGTAATCCCAGAATCCCACCGCAACCTTGGGATGCCAGGTCGCCAACAGATACCCAAGGCCTCCGAAGACGACGACGGCGAGCAGGGTGGTCAGGAACGAAGCCCTCCAGCAGCAGTTGGCAAGAACGCGCGCAGCCTGCCGCCCCGCTTCCCGCCAACCCGCCCGCAGCAGGACCGTCAGGAAGCTCAGAAGGAATCCCGAGACGACAAGCCAGAGCCACGCCTGGATAACCCAGAAGACTTTCCCGACCGCTATCGGGCTGACCGCTCGTTCGGAACGGAAGGTCAGGAAGGAAGCAACTTCCAGCGCGTAGTCATCGCTCCAACTGAAAACTTGGAGCAGCGCCAGCACGAGGAAGCTGCCGGCCACCGCCAAAATAAGACAGCGTGAGAACTGCCGCCGATCAACCCCCAGGAAATCACGCCAACCCATGCGGTGCGCGTTGGTGGCAGCAGCCGCGGTGGCGCTCGTCGCGGTGGCGGCCAGGATGCCGACCACAACCAGAAGCTGCGCGAGACCCCAAACCAGCCCCAACAAAAGGAGCACGAGCGAAGATTCGGGCAGCCATAACCACTGGTAAGCGCCGAAGCCCCACAAGGCCACCAGCCCCGCCAGCGTCAGAAGCAGCGCCGGGCTGCGGACCATCGTCCCGAGACTCCATCTCCAGGTCGCTATCGCCTTCTTCATTCGCGCTACCCCTTATCGCGGCTATCCGCTCAGCGTGGCGTCACGGTGACGCTCACGCTCCGTGTGGAAGCCTGGCGCGCCGGCTCGTACATAGGCAGAACCCGCGCGGGGTTCGCCTGGAACGTTCCCGGCGTCACCGCCTTGAGCAGGTAATGGAACCGTTCCTGCCCGCGCGCAAATTTCGTCGCGAAGAGCGCCGCCCGATCATCGTGGAATTCCCGCCGGGTGCAGTAGAACTCCCACCACTGCGGCTTCGTCTTCAGCTCGTACAAGTTCTCTTGCTCGATGAACTCAAATCCGGCCGGAATCGGATCCTCGATTTCGAGATAGGACTGCTCCTCGGTGGCGTTCACCGTTAGCCGTACCACCAGCACATCCCCGCTTTGCACTGGCCCTTCCAGAGGCGCTTCGGCGTACACGAAGCGGTTTTCGACTCGCTCCGGAGCCAGCTTGAAGTACTCGCGCACCACATTCAGCTTGGTGCTGCCGACCGGCGTGGGTTTGGGCTCGCGCAGATAATACGAGGCAAACGCCGACCAGTAGAGCACGCCGGGTCCGCTCTTCACCACGCGAATTTCGTTCGCGCCCGCGTGGATCTCCGGGGCGTTGGCAGTCACCACAAACGGCAGCGGATTGGCCACATCCTTTTCAGTCACCTGCCGTTCCGCCAGCTTCTTGCCGTTGAGGAAAACGCTCAAGGTGTAGTTCGGCTTCAGCTCGCCGGAAACCTTGAGGTAATCAATTAGCCCATAAATGGCCGTGGCAGTCTGTTCGGTGGAAGTCCAGTAGTAGCCATCGCAGCGGTGGTCGATCAGCCAGCGCGCGGCCTTGGGCAGCAGGTTGCTCTTCGGGTTCAGATTCGCGAGCGCCTTGACCACGTAGGCCGTGGTCTCAAAGGAATTGTCGGAGGAGAAATCGAGCATTTCCTGGCGCTCGGATTTCCACCAGGCGTACGGGCCCTCGACCCGCGCCGACTGCTCGAGCGCCCTGGTGAACTCCGGGGCGCGCGCGTCGTTCAAACGCGCGAGGGTCAGGGCCATGAGCGCCTGCCCGTTGGGCGAGAGTTTGTCGCGCGCGGCGTAAAGGCCCTCCACCAGGTTGCGATCGAAGTCGCCGCTCAAGGCGAGCGCGTAAGTCAGATAAGCACGCAGGTCGGCGAGCGCGCGCGGGTTTTCGTTGATCTCGTGGAGCAACGCCCGGCGTCCGCGTTGCAAGCGGTTCTCGTCCACCGGATAGCCCGCGTCCTGGGCTTGCGCCAACCCCGCCACCACATAGGCGGTCTTGAAGGGATGCGTCGCGTCGGTTTCCCACCAGCCCCAGCCGCCATCCTCGTGCTGGTACTGATAGAGCCGCTGGAGTCCCGCGGCGATTTTCTTCTCCAGTTCGACCGAGGCGGCAGGCGGAGTCAGTCCCAGCTCTTTCACCGCGCGCGTCACCAGA
>JALHUF010000396.1 GCA_022866195.1 Terriglobia bacterium | reverse complement strand
TCCTCGATCATCGCCTTGATCGCACCATGAAATCTCGGGGCGGGTTGGGTCGGCAGAGCGAACTCGCTGGCTAGGGGAGGGCTTTGCCCTTCCGTCCCTGTGTCCTCGGGTGCCGGCGGGGCGGCTGGCCAGGGGCCGCCCCTCCCCGACGCGACCGCCAGCTCCTTTAGCGAGATCACCGGCGTGCCTTCGAGCGATTTTAGGAACTCTGCCTCGGTCAGGAAAAGTTCCTCTGGCCGTGGCCGTGCTGGAACGGTGTCGCGAACCTCCTCGTACGCGGCCTGCCAGCCCTCTAGTGTCTTGTGCAGTTGAACTCTCCCCTCGACGGGCTCGTCCCACACCAGCAAGGGTTCTTGAAAAAGAGCGAGCAGGGATTTCGGGTGCCGTTCCACCAGAGGCACAAAGAACTCCCAACCCGGGAACGGGCCGGAGTATTCCCCTGCCCAATCGGGCTCTAGCGTACGTCGCTTGGGTCCTCTGGCCGAGAGGGTTTTCACCAGGGCGTCGAAGAAACCAGGGGAGCGCCTGGTCTCCGTAAGAGGCAAGAGGAGAGCTCGGGATGTCGGCTTTTGCGAGCGCTGCGTATTGGGATCGAATTCCCGCAGCGACTCGATGCAGTCGCCAAAGAATTCGAGGCGCAGGGGCCAGTCGACTTCGGGGGGATAGACATCCACAATCCCGCCCCGTACTGAGAACTGGCCAGAACTCGAGACCGGCTCGCTACTTTCGTAGCCAACGCCCGTGAGGTGTTCGATAAGATCGGTGAGGTTCACCTCATCTCCGACCTTCAGTTCCAGAGCCAGCGAGCGGTAGTACGAACTCTCCTGGAACCGACCCAGGGCCGCCGGGAGTGGGACAACGAGAATCTGCGTCCGGCCTCCTGCCAGATTCCACAAGGCCACGGCGCGACGCTCCAGGATTTCCGCGTGGGGCGAGCGGCCGTCATAAGGTGAGCAATCGAAGGCAGGGAGAACGCTCACTGCCGCTGCACCTTTAACTCCGAGCCAGGTGAAGAAAGTTGCGGCCGTCCCTCGCAGCCGTTCGGCAGTCTCATTGTCGCGAGTCAGGACGACCAGGGGACGCCGCAGCTCCTGCGCCAATGCCGCTACCACTAGACCCTTGGCGGGGCGGGTCAAACCGGAAAGGACCGGTTCACATTGGCCGGCGCAGGCCGCGGCGCGTGCTGCGCGCAACGCGGGGTGGTCGAAAACCGGTTGGAGCAGGGATCGGAGGTGAGGCATCGAACTCTATGGCGCCTGTCCGAGATTCTTGGCGGCCTGGATGAGCGCCGAGGTTGACAAACCTGGGACTACCGGGATTGAAACCACCTCTCCGCCCGCGGCTTCTACCTCCGAGCGCCCCACGATCTCCGTCGGTTCCCAGTCGCCGCCTTTGACTAGTACCTGGGGCAACATGCGCTCGATGACTGCCTGCGGGGTGAGGTCGTCAAAGATCGTGAGGTAATCCACGCATTCCAGCGCCGCCAGGATTTCCGCGCGCTCATCTTGCGGCATGACCGGCCGGCCGGGTCCCTTAAGCGCGCGGACACTGCGGTCGCTGTTCACCGCCACAAGCAGCGCGTCGCCGAGCTTTCGCGCCTCTGCCAGGTATCGCGTGTGACCCGGATGCAGCAGATCAAAGCAGCCGTTGGTGAACACCACGCGCTTGCCGCCCCGCTTCAGTTCATCCACGACCTCTATGGCTTCATCGAGCGGGAGTACCTTCTTGATCGTCATCGGGTTCAGCGGCCTCTTTAGTGGTAAAGCCAACGTCCAATTCTATCACGTGCCTGGTCGAGAGGCCGTTGCCTTGCTGCGGGGCAAAGCTGTAGCCTAAGGTTCGCAATCGGACCTTCGGGTTGTCGCGCGAGGGCGGAGACGACTCAGCGGCTTGGAGCAGCGCGGCATTCGAAGGCGAAGGGCAAGCGACGCTCCGCCTTTCCCCGAATTTACAGTCCGCCGAAGGGCGTGTTATCCTCGCGGAGGAGAGCACAGGTTCCGTGAAGACGGTTGCCATTATCGGAGGCGGTCCCGCCGGGGCCATGGCCGCGGAGAGACTAGCGCGGGGTGGAGTCAGAGTCACGCTTTTCGAAGAAAAGCCAGGATGGGAAAAACCCTGCGGCGGGGCTTTGACCGCCAGGGTTCTGCGGCGCTATTCGTTCCTGACGGCGGTTGCGCCTGAGGCCAGGTATGTTCGCGAGGCCCAGTTCGCGGGGGCGAAAGGGGTGTTGGCAACGTTCCGGCTGCGGCAGCCGGTGGCCATCTATTCGCGGGCCAAGCTGAACCGGGCACTCTTAGGTCGCGCCGCAGAGGCGGGGGCGGAGATCGTCGAAGACCGAATTGTGAGTCTGGCGCGCGCCGGTGCCGGCTGGCGGCTGGAGGGTCGGCGCCAGCTCTGCCAAGCTGATTTCGTTCTTCTGGCGGCGGGAGCGCGTAGCCGCTTGCGGGTGTCCTTGGCGGGAGATCTTCAGCCGCGCGATTTCATGCACACCTTCGGCTACTACGTGCCCGGCCAGGACGAACGCCTGCGCGTGGCGTTCTTCGACGATTTCGAGGGTTACGCCTGGGCCTTCCCCCGGACGGACCACCTTTCCATAGGAGTCTGCGGCAGGGTGGGCGATAGTGGCATGCCGGAGCTACGCGCGCGGCTGCAAGGCTTTGTGAACCGGTTTGGTTATCGGACCGATGGGGCGCCTGTTTACGCCCACCTGCTCCCCGCACTGACGGCAGAGAGTTGGAGCAACCTGCGCCTGGCCGGCCCGCAGTGGGCCCTGGCGGGGGACATTGCCGGCTTGGTTGACCCGGTGACCGGCGAGGGGGTTTACTACGCGATGCGCTCCGGCGAGCTGCTGGCAGAGTCTCTGCTCGAGGGTTCGCCGGCCTCCTATCCTCAACGGATTTGGCAGGATTTTGGCAGCGAGCTAGTTTGTGCCGCGCGGCTCCGCGCGCTCTTCTATCGCACAGATTTCCTGGGCAGCCCCATATCCACGCACATGATCAGGTTTTCCAGCCGCAGCCAAGCGGTCTTGGGCCTTCTTCAGGACTTGATAGAGGGAACGCAAGCTTATTCTAATCTGCCTACGCGGATTTACGGACGGGTCGCAGCCTCCCTGGTGGAGATTGCTGCAAACTCGCTGGGCGCCGAGCTCCCTTATCCGCGTTCCGCGGAAAGCTAGTCGGGAAACCGAGAAGACCAGCGAGCAAAGTCGCGGAGCCCCGACCTGAAAGCCGACGGTGCAGGGCGAATCCGGAGCGAACCAAGAGCAAACATGAATTTGAAATCTGAGGACCTCTTTCGCAAGGCGCTCCGCCTGATGCCCGGCGGGGTGAATTCGCCGGTTCGGGCCTTCCGGGCCGTGGGCGGCGAGCCGCTTTTTGTCGCCAGCGGCAAGGGCGCGCGGATCACCGACGTTGAGGGCCGTAGCTACCTCGACTACGTACTGTCCTGGGGACCGCTGATTCTGGGCCACTGCCACCCGCAGGTGATGGAGGCTTTGGCGCGGGTACTGGAGACGGGGACGAGCTTCGGGGCCTCGACGCCTGCCGAAGTGGAACTCGCGGAACAGATCCAGGCTGCTTTTCCCTCCATCGAACGTGTGCGGCTGGTGAATTCGGGTACCGAGGCCACAATGGCGGCATTGCGTGTGGCGCGGGCCGCCACGGGACGAGAGAAAATCCTCAAGTTCGAGGGGTGTTACCACGGCCACGCGGACAGCTTGCTGGTGAAGGCAGGTTCCGGCGTGGCTACGCTCGGTCTGCCGGACAGCCCTGGCGTGCCCCGCGCCTTGGCAGAGCTGACCATCACGGTGCCCTTCAATGACTCAGCGGCGCTGGAGGAAGCCTTTCGCGTTCACGATCACCAGTTGGCCGCGGTGATTGTGGAGCCGGTGGCCGGCAACATGGGTTGCGTCGCGCCGCGAGCTGGATTTCTCGCCAGGCTTCGGACACTGGCAGCAGAACAGGGAACCGTGCTGATTTTTGACGAAGTGCTGACGGGTTTCCGTGTCGCTTATGGCGGAGCGCAGCAACTTTACGGGATTCAGCCTGATCTCACGACGTTGGGAAAGATTATGGGCGGCGGCCTGCCGGTCGGCGCCTATGGTGGCAAAGCGGCGCTGATGGACCTGGTGGCGCCGGCAGGGCCGGTCTATCAGGCGGGCACGCTTTCCGGCAATCCCCTGGCGGTGGCGGCGGGATTGAAAACCCTGGAGCTGCTCCGCGCGCCCGGCTTCTACGAGCGGCTGGACGCGCTGGCGGAGAGCCTCGTCGCGGGATTGCGGGCGGAGGCCGATCGCGCCAGTGTGGCTCTAACCATCAACCGTGTCGGCTCGATGTTTACCCCCTTCTTCACGGCTGAAGCGGTGACCGATTATGCCTCGGCCAAGAAGGCAGACACGGCTGCGTTTGGGCGGTTCTTCCGCGCGCTCCGGGAACGCGGCATCTATTTCCCACCCTCGCAATTTGAAGCCGCGTTTATTTCCTCGGCCCACAGCGAGGACGACATCGCCGAGACTATCCGCGCCGCAGGCGCAGCTTTCACGGCTCTTGCCTGCCGATGAGCAGCGGAGCGGAGAGAAGGGGGCGACCGCACCGGGGTTCGTCGGGGACTCGAACGCGGTACGGCACGCGGACGGGGCAGGAGAAGGAGACAACGACAGCCAGGCAAGCGAAAGTTCTCGCCCGGCCTAGTGCCCCGGCCGGGTCAGCGGGAAGTCGCCATGCGGCGCGCTAACCCCGCGAGCAAGCGCCGGTCACGCTGCCTCAGCGCGGGGACGTACTTCCTCATGAGGTGCCAGAAGCGGGCGTGCCGCTTGTCTCCGAGGACGCGTGCGTTCTTCGCCGCCTCGCCCTTGGGAGGCTCCACCATTTCTGCGAGGCTTACGCCGAGGGCGGTGGCGATCTTCCCCAGCGTGTGAAGGGAGGGGATGGTGTGCCCATTCTCGACCCGGGAAAGATAGCTTCTGAGAAGTCCCGTCTTTGCTTCGATGTCGCCCTGGGACATCCCCTTCTCGATGCGGATCAGACGCAGTCTCTTACCTATGGATTGCTTCACGGTTGTCCTCCCCAGTCCAAGCTAACGTCCCCCATCGCAGAATCCGAATCCAACAGCGGCATCAGCGGCTGCAATGGGTCAAGCGTCGTCTAACCTCGCAGCGCCGCAGCATGCCACTCTAAAGAGAGGCTAGGCCAACTGCCTCCCAGTCCTCAATGCTGGAGGGGGGAGTTGAACCCCCATGCTGCGTAAGCAGCGCGAGATTTTGAGTCTCGTGCGTCTGCCAGTTCCGCCACTCCAGCCCACCGAGATTCTAGCAGCAACCGCTGACGCGCCGCAAGGCGCAGTTCCCAGACCTGAAACGTTTCTAGATTCTTGATTAATGATCCCTCTGCAATCCGACCGGTCGCGCGCGGTCTCGGGTGATTGGAGCCCCGCCTCCAGGCCCTAGGATTCTGGGTGCCAAGGATGGTTACCACTATTGCAGTGCGATCTGCTAGGATTGGCACGGCAGTAGCGATGCAGGTATCACTGCACCTCCTCTGGTCGGCGATCGTCTTGCTGGGTCTGGTGACTCTGGGGCTGGCTCTGTTCGTGTATTTTTTGATGGAGCTTCACTATCGCCAGCAACTGGCGCGGCAAGCGCGGCGCCTGATGCTGTCCGCGAAGATCTCTAGTTCGCCCGACCGCGAAACGCTGCGCGCCTTGTGGCTGCGGGCTGGGCGTGCCGACCGGGATATCCTCGCGGAGGTGCTCATTGACCAGTGCGGCTTCCCAGGCGAGACGCGGCGGAATACGATTCAGCAGGCGCTAATTGGAGCGGGGATATTGGAGTCCTGGGTAGAAGCGCTCCGCAGCCGGCGGAGATCCCGCCGCGTACAAGCCGCGGCATGGCTGGGCCATGTCCGCGACGTGCGAAGTCTCCAGGCACTGGTGGAGGCGGCAGGGGACCCGGCGGTGGAGGTTCGGCTGGCCGTCACGCTCAGCTTGGGCCGCTTGAAGGACCCACGCGGGCTACCCGGCCTGGTACGCCTGGCGTCGAATCCTCCACCTGCCATTCCGGATCTCACCCTCGCGGCCGCGCTCGCGGCTTGCGCCGAGGGACGGGCCGACCGGCTGGTGAGCCTTCTTAGACTTCCGGGGACCCGGTCGCGGATCATCGGAGCCTGGGCACTTTCCGCGGTTGCGGATCACACCGCGCTCCGGCAGCTTCTTGCTGCCACCCACGACCCGGAGCCGGAGGTGCGCGCCAAAGTGGCCCGGGCCCTTTCTCGCATTCCTGCCCCTGAATCGGAGCGGGGAATCCTGTGTCTCACCCGCGATCCAGTCTGGTTCGTCCGGCTGCGGGCTTTCACCGCCCTGGGGGAACTTCACGCTGCGGTGGGTGGCGCGGCCGCCCTCGAAGGCTTAGTGGACGACGTGCGCGAGGTGCGCTACCGCGCTGCCGGTACGCTGCGGCAAATCCGGGGCATGACGGGCGAAGTAGTCCGGGAGGTGTTGGCCACACGCCCGCGCCTGAGCTTCGACAGCCTTGTCTCAGAGTGGGAACGGGCGGGCTTCCTGTGGGAAGTCGTGGCGGGGCTCTCGACACGGCAGTATGCGCGCTTTATTGAAAGCCGGGAGCTCTTGCGAGTCTTGATTGCGGCGGGAGTGACCTCCGCGCTGATGCATTTCGTTCTGGTTTATCCGCAAATCAAAGTGCGCCTGCGGCTGTTGCGTCTGTTGGCGGAAGCTGGCACGCCGGCGATCCGGGCTGAGCTGCTGGCCTTGGCCGGGCGACCGGGGATTGACGCGCGGGTGGCGGCGAAGATCCGGCAGGTTATCCCCACTGCCTCCGCAGCCGCCAGCGCAGCAGATCAACACTCTTCTCGTTGAGCGACTATGACCGCAGACTGGCTCAAAGTGGTTCTGCTTGTCCTGCAGGTGCTGGTCTTCGGCTACTTCATTTCCCTCAATGCTCTCTATTTTGTTGTGCTCTGCTTTTCCGTTCTGTGGTGCCGGAGATACAAGAAAAAAGTAGTTGCGCACCCCATCGATTTCGAGGCGCTGGAACCATTGAAGGTTCTTGTGCCGCCGGTCACCTTGGTGGTGCCGGCGCACAACGAGGAACGAGTCATTGTCCAGAGTGTGCACTCCTTGCTGGGTGTCAGCTATGCGCGGGTGGAGATCGTGGTGGTCAACGACGGGAGCACGGACGGCACCCTGGGAGAGCTGACCCGTTCCTTTTCGCTGCGCAAAGCCGAGGTCCTGCCCAGCAGCGTGCTGCCGACCCGTCCCGTGCGCGACTTTTACGTGAGCACCGTGGAGCCGCGATTGGTGGTGGTCGACAAAGAAAATGGCGGGAAGGCTGACGCGCTGAACGCCGGCATCAATTTCTGCAAGACGCCTTACTTTTTGGCCATGGACGCCGATTCGTTGCTGGAGCCTGAGGCGCTCACGTATGCCTTGCGTGCCGTGTTGGAAGATCGGGAAAGGGTGGTGGCGGTCGGGGGCATCGTGCGGGGAGTGAACGGCTCGGTGGTGGACGGCGGTCGCGTGCGCCGGCCCAACTTGCAGTTCAATTTCTGGGTCGTGATGCAGGTAATCGAATACTTGCGCAGCTTCCTGGCAGGCCGGGCGGGCTGGAGCCAGATCAATGGGCTGCTCATCGTCCCGGGCGCTTTTGGCCTGTTTCAGAAGGCGGCTTGCCTGGCCGTGGGTGGCTATAGCACCGAGACCGTCACGGAAGACCTTGAACTCGTCGTGCGCCTGCATCGCTACGCGCGCGGGCGCAAGCTGGGTTGGCGCGCCGTTTTTGCCCCGGACGCGGTTTGCTGGACTGAAATGCCCGCGAGGGCGCGGGTGCTGGGCCGTCAGCGCAAGCGCTGGCAGGAGGGACTGTGGCAAACATTGGTCAAGCATCGTGCCATGTTGTTTCGGCCTCGCTACGGGGTGGTGGGCATGCTGGCCGTACCCCATCAGGTGCTCCATGAGCTCGGCGGCCCCTTTGTAGAGTTTGGCGGCCTCCTTCTGCTGCCGCTCTTCTACTTTCTGGGGATACTCAATT
>JALHUF010000395.1 GCA_022866195.1 Terriglobia bacterium | reverse complement strand
GCGGCCCAACACCCAACCTGCCTTCGACCCGGCGCGTACCAGGTACCACGCTTCGCGTGCCGGTTCACCGGAAGCCGATGCGCCTGGTTGCGGCGGTCGCTCCACTAACTGCCGTCCGAAGATCTCCACATTCTGATTGGCGGGGAGCTGTGCCAGTTGCGCCGCGTCGCGAGCCGGTTCCACGCGCAGGTTGCCCGCGCCGACTGTGTGCCCAGCCGCCTGCGGCTGCGCGTCCATGAGTTCCCGGAAAAGCTGTTGCGCCTTCTCGAAAGAGGCGGCGTCGAGCAGGAAGCTCGCCTCCACCCACCCCGCGCGCCCGTCGGCCATCCGCACGCGTGCCCAATTCCGCGTTCGCTGCAGCACCTCGACCCGGTCACCCTGGCTCAAAACGGCGACCCCCAGGCGAATTTCCGCCGGCGAATCTACCACGCCCACCGACTCGGGGAGGATGTACGCCACCTCCACGGGCACCGCGTGGGCCGGGCGGTAAACAGAGTAGTAGTACGCCGCCCCGCCAGCGGCCGCTAGTAAAAGACCGAGGATGATTTTCAGCCGAATGAAACTACTCCCCAAAAAATCTGACCTTAGCGCGCACCCTGTCTCAACGGGAAGTTCCCCGTGCTTCTCAGCATCAGTCCGCCCCAAAAGAAATCCCGATGGCCCGCGCTGCCCGGACGGTGTCGCAATCCGCGGGGACGATCTTCATGCGCCCGACCGCCTCCTCCAGCGTGCAGCTCGAGATCGTGTCGCCCTTGAGGCACACCATCCTCCCGAATTGTTTCTGCGCCACCAGGTCCACGGCCGCGACGCCCAGGCGCGTCCCCAGCAGGCGGTCGAAGGGGCTGGGCGAGCCGCCCCGCTGCAGATGGCCGAGCACCGTGACGCGCACCTCGTGGTTTCCTGCCAGGGGAATCAGCGCGCCCAGTAGGTTGCCAATGCTCTTTTTCTCGATGAATTGCGGGGAAGCTTTGTGGGCGAGCCAGAAGGGGTCGTCGTCTTGCACGCTGCAACCTTCAGCCACCACCACGACGCTGAAGCGATGTCCCGCGGCCTTGCGAGCCACAATCCTGGCCAGAATCTGTTCGATGCGGAAGGGAATTTCGGGAATCAGAATAATCTCGGCACCGCCCGCCACGCCTCCGTGGAGGGCAATCCACCCCGCGTCGCGCCCCATCACCTCCAGGATCATCACGCGCCCGTGGCTTTCCCCGGTGGTGTGCAGCTTGTCGATGGCGTCGGTGACGGTATGCAGGGCGGTGTCAAACCCAAAGGTCACGTCGGTGGCGGAAAGGTCATTGTCAATCGTCTTGGGCACGCCGACCAAGGCCACGCCCCGCCGATGTAAATCCAGGGCGATTCTCTGCGTGCCGTCGCCGCCCACTACCACCAGGGCTTCGACCCCCATTTTCTTCATATTGTCGATGGCCAGCTGGGAGTAGTCGTGTTCGACCAACTGGCCATCTTCCAGCACCTTGTAGCGGAAAGGATTCCCGCGGCTGGAAGTGCCCAAGATGGTTCCGCCGCGGGGAAGAATGCCGCGGACGTCGCGGGGCGTGAGCTCCTTGCTCTTCTCGGGCCAGAGGAACCCATCGAAGCCGTCGAAACTGCCGAGGACTTTTCCCCCATACTGATAGTACGTCGTGCGGACCACGGCGCGGGTGACCGCATTCAGGCCGGGAGCATCACCTCCCCCGTTGACCAGTCCAATTGTCCCGAGTGTACTCATCGGTGGCCCCTCTCTTCTGCCGAGCTACCACGGCCAGCGTGGAATCCAAAGAAAAAACCAAAAGCTTGACCGCCATTTTACACTATTTGCTCCTGCGCCGTGCCCGACAGAGGTCGGTAGCCAGGGCGCAAGAGGAGGCTGCACGAAAGCCGAACGAATCTTCATTCCCGGCCCGGAGGGCAAGCTCGAAGCTCTGCTGGAGTTCGAGCCCAGGACACGCCCGCGGGCCGTGACCATCGTCTGCCATCCCCACCCGCTCTACGGCGGCACGATGCACAACAAGGTAGTCCATCGCGCCGCCAAAGCTGCCATGCAGGCGGGCCTTCCAGTGCTGCGGTTCAATTTCCGCGGGATCGGCAAGAGCGCGGGCGAATTCGCGCACGGCGTGGGCGAACGGGAAAACGTCCGCGCGGCCCTGGACCTTCTTTCGACACGCTTCCCGGAAGTCCCCGTCTGCATGCTGGGATTCTCTTTCGGGGCAGTGGTTGCGCTGGCCGTGGGTACAGCCGACCGGCGCGTGCGCGCCCTGATGGGGCTCGGTGTCCCCGCGGCGTCCGCCGATCTAGGTTTCCTTCGCGGCGTCACCAAGCCCAAGCTAATCGTCCAAGGAACGGAAGACATTTTCGGGACGCGCGGGCAAGTTGAAACACTTTTTGCCTCCCTCGCCCAGCCCAAACGCCTCCACTGGGTCGAGGGTGCAGACCATTTCTTTGCCGGCAAGCTCAATCCAGTCCAGACCGCCGTCCGCTGCTTCCTCCAGGAAGTTGCAGCGCCGCCGCGCGCAGAATAGCCTTGGCCACGCACGCGCGCTGCGGTAGATTCTGCTTGCGCGACGAAGGTGGAGCGATGCCAAAAGAGGAAGGTGACGAGCACGGAACTCTCTACTGCCCCGAGTGTCGGCAGGAAGTCGACAACCCTCTGGTCTGCGGCGACTGCGCCGCTGTCATCTGCCGCCAGTGCGGCACGCCGCTCGAGAAAGTCGATGAGCTGGGGATTGGATGAGAATCCTCAGCGCGATAGCAGCAGTCTGCGCCAGCGGGCGGCAGACGATTAAGCAGGGCGCAGGCACTGGGAAGCAACTGTCGTCCACACCGTACCTACCGCTGCTTCTACGCGGCGGGCGGGTGATCCAGGATTGCTTCCGTCTTCGGGTCCCAGCACAGCCGCTTGCCTTCCCAGTAGGCGCGCGCCGCCATGATGCACGCCACCGAATGGCGGAAGCCGTGCTCGACCGTCGCGCGCGGTTGCTGGCGGCTGCGCAGGCACTCGAACCAGTTCGTCATGTGCGACAGGTCGTCGTCGCCGATGCCCGTGGGTGGAATCTTGTCGTCACCCGGCAGGGTGATGTACTTCCAGGCGCGCCTCTCGTAGATACTGGGATCGTCCTCGTGAACGCCTTTCTCCTCGACCCACTTCCAGCGCGGGCTGCCCTCGCCGCCGATGTTCACCAAGGTCTGCTTCTTGCCCATGATGCGGCTGAAGCTCTCGGAATCGTTTACGAAGCTGGTGGCGAAGCTCACCAGATAGCCCTTCGGGTAATCCAGCAGCGCCTGGAAGGTGTCCGGGTTCTCGCGCCCATCGTGCCAGGCGAAGACGCCGCCGTGGGCCACCACTGACCGCGGGCAGGTCTCGTCCAGGAAGTAGTGGACCGAGTCAATGCCGTGGCTCAGCCACTGGTCGGCGATGCCCGCCGAGAAGTCCTTGTAGAGACGGAACTCGCAATAGAGTTGGGGATCGAAGGGCCGATAGGGCTTGGTCATTAGCCACTTGCGCCAGTCGGTATCCTCCTCGCGCAGTTGATTGATGATCCCTGGCCGGTCGCCCCGCCAACGCGGGCCGTGATAGTTCCAGACGATTTCCACCTTACTGACGTCGCCGAGCGCGCCCGTCCTTACGTAGTCCCGCGCCGCAAGCTGGTAGGGCTCGCTGCGATGCTGCGTGCCGACCTGGACAATCAAGTTCCGGGAAAGCACCGCGTCCCGGGCCGCTTTCACCTCTTCTAGGACGTTCCCCATGGGCTTCTCGACGTAGGCGTCTTTGCCGGCCTCCGCCACCACTTTCAAGACGGGCGAGTGCGAGTGCTCGGGCGTGGCGATGAAAACGGCGTCCACATCCTTGAGGGCCAGCAGATCTTCCATGTATTTGAACGACCGGGGCGGCCGGCCGTAATAGCGGGCGTTTTGCGCAGTCGCCTTCTCGCGATAGACGCTCCAAAGCTCGCAGACGGCGGTCAGTTCGACGTTAGCCTTGTCTTTCAGCCGCGAGGCAAGATTGCAGAGTCCCTGTCCGCGGCGCCCACTGCCGATGATGCCGAGCGAGATGCGGTCGTTCGCCCCCAGGATACGGCCATAGGACAGAGCCGCAGTCCCCAGAGCGGTCCCGGCCGCGATTTTCGCGCTCTGGTTCAAGAATGATCTTCGGTCGATTTTCTTTGCGGGTGAATTTGCTTCACTCATCAGGTTCCTCCTCATTGATAACTGCTGAGCGCAAAGCTTGCTTCTTGACTCTGCGCCGGCTTCCTTCTGCCATGTCGAAATGGCCTGCCCCCGAAGTCCGGGCCCGCGCTACTTGCCCGCGATTCTCGGGAACGAGCCGGGCACAATCCCGACCCCTTCCTTGACGGTAATAATCTGATTAACGGGCACGTTGGAGAGCTTGTCCACCACCCCGCTCAGCCAGGTGATCTCCAGCGAGTCGATGGTTTTGCGTTGGCCAAGGCCAAAGTGGATGCGCTGGTCGTGAGCCGACATGTAGCTCATGCCGCCTTTAGCCTGCTCGTATTGCGTGAACCCTTCGGAGACCAGCTTCAGCAGCGCTCCCGTGCCGTCGCGGGCGGATTTGGTGCCCACCAGTTTCACCGTCAGCCAGTTGTGGGCGTTGCCGCCGTCGTTACGCAGGAGCTGGGGATAGTCGCCGCGGTTGAGGACAGCGATGTCGAGGTCGCCGTCGTTGTCGAAATCGCCGATGGCCGAGCCGCGCCCCACCGTGGGCCGCATGAAGTCCGGCCCTAGAAGTTCCGAGACTTTCTCGAACTTGCCCTGGCCGAGATTGCGAAACATCAGCTTGGGTTCCGCGTAGGTCACCTCGCTGTGGTACATGTGGATGTTGTCCAGCATGGCCCCGTTGGCCTGATAGATGTCATTCCAGCCGTCGTTGTCGTAGTCGAACATCTTCATGCTCACGCCGCTCAGAAAGATGGCCTTGTTGCCGATGCCGGAGGAGTAG
Organism: Terriglobia bacterium; assembly: GCA_022866195.1. Classification (GTDB taxonomy): domain Bacteria; phylum Acidobacteriota; class Terriglobia; order UBA7540; family UBA7540; genus JALHUF01. The sequence goes on along the minus strand of JALHUF010000395.1, from coordinate 1,811 downwards.
GTCACGTCGTCAAAGGTTTCGTCGTGGTTGTTGCGGTAGAGGCGGTTGAGTTCGAAATCCAGGTGGGTCACGTAGATGTCGAACCAACCGTCGCCATCCACATCGGCGGCATCGGTGCCCATTCCCGCCTCATATTTGCCGTCTTCGCTCGCCGCCACGCCGGAGCTGAAGGACATGTCGCGGAACGTCCCGTCGTGGTTATTGAGGAAGAGGAAGTTCGGCCAAGTGTCGTTGGCAATGAAGATGTCTGGCCAGCCATCGTTATTCAAGTCCGCCAGCACCACGCCCATGCCTTTGGCTTCCGGCGCACCGATGCCGGACTTGTCGCTCACATCGGTGAAGGTTCCATCGCCGTTGCTGTGGAAGAGCTTGAGTCTCTGCCCGCGGTAATTGTCCGGGTGGCAGTAGGCGCGATATCCCTGGCGGCGTTCGCCGCACCAAAGGTTGTTCTTGGGCGTCCACTGGATGTAGTTGCATACCAGGAGATCCAGATGGCCGTCCTTGTCGTAGTCAAACCAGCCGGCGCTCGTTGACCAGAAGCCTTCGTCGCCGACGCCCGCTTTGGCAGTGACGTCGGTGAAGGTGCCGTTGCCGTTGTTGTGATAGAGGATGGCCCGGCCATAGCCGAGCACGTAAAGGTCGGGATAGCCGTCGTTGTCGTAGTCGCCCACAGCCACGCCCTCGCCGTAAAGCCCTGCGGCTCCCACGCCGGCTTTGTCCGTGACGTCGGTGAACGTGCCGTCGCCATTATTGCGGTAGAGGGCAGAGCGGAGAGGCTGCGGCGGCGTGTACCACTCGGTGCCCGCCGCCTGCACGAAGTAGAGGTCGAGCAAACCATCCTGGTCGTAGTCGATCCAACCTAAGCCCGTGCCCATAGTCTCGATGTAGTTCTTTTCTTCCGTCGCCGTCGCGTCCTGCTGAAAGGTGATTCCCGCTGCCTGGCGGATATCGACAAAGCGCACGGGAATGGAGATGGGCGGCGGGGTGTTGGATTGTGCGGCGAGGTGCTCGAACGCCACGCAGGCCAAGACCATGGCGGTCCCGGCCAACAGATGAACCACCCAACTTTTCTGCTTCGAGTGGTTCCGGCAACCAATTGGCGCTTTCCGCTTCAATCCACTCCTTTCCCTCTGCCAGCGCACATTCCACTATAGCCTGAACAGGTCCTCATTCTCAATTGCGTCGCGTGTGCGGTGGGATTAGACTTGGCACCGCCCCGCGCCGTCTGCAGCGGGGACCGCGTTAGCGCAGCAGACAGGAACCGAACCTGACAAGGTTGCCCGCAGGAGGCCTCCATGCCATCACGCCGTCAATTCCTGGCCGGCTTGGCCACGCTCGGCGCGGGAGTCCCTTTGTCTTCGCTGGCGCGGCCCCGACCCGACACGCCGGCCTCGCCCACGGGGGTGGTGCTCGAATCGCTGGAAGGCAAGGTCAAGATCAAAGACCTCGTCATCACGCCGGTTTCCGCCGGGGCGCACACGCCCTATGTCTTCGTGCGTGTCGTGACCGATGCGGGCGTGACGGGCTTGGGCGAAGCCACGCTCGAGTACAAACCCGAAGCAGTCATGGGCGCGTTGCGAGACCTGCGTGACTTCCTGGTCGGCAAAGACCCGACGATGATCGAGCATCTGGGGCAGGCTATTTATCGCCTCTCGTTTTATCGTGGTGGGCCAGTCCTCAATTCGGCGATGGGCGGGATCGACATTGCCCTGTGGGACATCAAGGGCAAGCTCCTCGGTGAGCCTATCTGGAAATTGCTGGGCGGCCCGGTACGCGAACGGATTCGGGTGTACACCCACTTCGGAGGTAAG